>NZ_JAOQJU010000039.1:0-24799 GCF_025567385.1 Dorea acetigenes | reverse complement strand
GCCAAAAGCTAATATATCTGCAATTTTCAAGGTTCCGATGGAGCCATTTTTTCAGCTCCATTTTTTCATAGACTACTTTACACTACCCCTTCTGCCAAAACACTACGCATCCACAACCATCGCATATTATATCGGCTTTTTTCATTCATTTTATAATATTTTGACAGAAAATACAACTCACACTCCCTTTATTGTTAGTTAACTTTTTGTTGCTAATTATTTTTCCGACAAATCAAAAATATATATTATATTTTCATTTTTTATATAAGTTCCAAAAAGAGCAGATACAACTGTTAAGTCATATCTGCTCTTCTTTTAAGTAACTATTTTTTCAGTCTATTCTTCTCCATATTTCTCCATGAATCTCTGGATAATAATAGCGCATTCTGCACGGCTTGTGCTGCCCTGCGGGTCAAGACGATAAGAACCATCTGTATTCTCTTTTCCTTCAATGATTCCATTTTCTACTGCCCACTTCATAGCAGTTTCTGCGAATTCACTTACCTGCCCTGCATCGGAAAAGCTGTTGATGTCTGCTGTCTTTGAGATATCGTATTTCTTATAATCCGCATAACGATACATCATAACCACCATCTGCTCACGGGTAATCGGATCATTGGTTCCAAAGTATCCAGAATCTGTATATCCGGTAACAACCTTCGCATCTGCTGCCCAGAGAACTGCCGTTGAATAGAACTGTTCAGCCGGTACATCCGGGAATCTGTTCGTATACGCTGCATCCGGTTCGCCTTCAATTCTGTGAAGAATCGTTGCAAACTGCGCACGTACCAGCGTTGCATATGGTGAGAAGTGCGTAGGATCTGTACCCGTCATGGTTCCTTCGTAATAGTTATAAGCCACTTCATCGTAGAACCAGTCAGTTTCTGCTACGTCTTCGTATGGCAATCCCTTACTTTCCAGAGCCTTTGTTGCTTTGTCAAGCGCTGCAGCCGCATCATCAATTTCTTTCTGTGTTGCATCTGTGTCTGCCAATACTTCTTTCGCCTGATTCAAAGCTTCTTCGTAAGCTGCCCAGCTTTCTTCCGTATACTTACCTTTCTCGGTATCCGCTATTGCTGCCTTAACCGCTGCTTCCAGTGCTGTTTTGTCTGTTGTATCAGGTTCCTCTGCTTCCTTCACCGTAACCTTAAAGGTTGCTGTCTTTCCTTCGTATGTTACTGTTACTGTCTGCTCTCCAGTCTTAGTCTTATCATAGCCGCTTACTTCGCAATCTTCTGTGATATCTTTTTCTTCACCATCGCTGTATTTTGCAATCACTTTCATTCCGTCAAGGTCAAGCTCTTCGCCTGCGGTATACTCGATCTTTGTCGGAGGTGTTACTGTAATGGATTCTATCACAACCGGATCCGGTTCCTCTTTCTCTTCCAGCTCTGCTTCTGCTTTGGCAAGATTTGTCTGCGCCTCTTCTACAGATGCAATTGTTGCATCCGGATCCGCAATCACATCTCTTGCTGCCTGCAGCGCATCCTGATATGCTTGCCAGGACTCTTCCGTATAATTTTCAGAATCTTTCTTCGCTGCATCAATATCCTTCTGAAGTTCTGCCTTTGCATTCTCTACAGTATAGGAATCCTCCGGGAATGTCCACTCACCGCCTACAATATCAAGTGTCCAGAGCTGATCATCCGTACCTGCGTATTTTTTCTGTGTAAGCGCTTTTCCATCGCTCTCGCCCAGTGCAGTAAGCGCGAGCTGACTCTTATAATTTATAATCTTATAATATGCCTTACGGTTTGCTCCTGATCCGCGGTATTCAACAAACTCAAGCGCCCACTGCTGATCCGGTGCTCCGGTATTCTCATACTGCTTAATCTCAGCGCCTTCTGTCGTCACTCCATTCCATACGGCCACACCCAGCTCCGTAGCAAAATTCACAAGATGATAATATCCTTCATTTGCCGCCTTTACAAGCTTCCATGTCTGATTACTCTCTCCTCGGTTGGATGCTGTATTAATAACATCTCCGTTGGCGAAGCCTTCTGCTGAGAGAAGATCACCTGTCGCCGCGCTTGTGAATTTCAGATTCGTTGTCTCTTCTACTTCAACTACTTCTGTAGCATCCGGGGTATCTTCATATGTACCATCTAATTTAAAGGTATTGATAGAGTGTGCCGGAACCGTTACATCAAATGCTTCGTTGTTTACTACAACTGTTACATCCTTTGCTGCTGATGTAGAGTTCTTTACATTTAATACAATCTCTCCATCCGTATTCTGGAAACCAATTGCTCTTACATCTTGTACATAACCTGACACAGAACCTTCGCCAAGGTTATTTCCCTCTACCTTAATTCTTCTTGCGCCACTATCAATATTAGAAGTAAAATGTTTTACCTGATAGTAGCTCGGGTTATAACGTATATCCGTTCCATTTACGGAAATCGGAGAATTCTGCGGCCATCTTCTGGAAGCAGGTTCCGCATTATTCTCTCCATTGCCTTCCAGGATCATATTCCAGAGATAGTACTGGCTCACACCTGCATCAAGGAATTCCTTATAGCAGTCAAACTGCTCTTCCGCATACTGCCAGCTATTATCACCACCGCCGCATTTTGACTCGGACTGGATGATTTTCACTGCTGTTCCTGTCTCGGCTTTACTCTGTGAATAAAGCTTTGTAGCAAGAGGAGCGCCCCACCACTGGAAGCAGTAACCATCTACCTTAGAGCTTGTTACCGGATCCCTAAAGGTCGGCCATACCATACTCTGGTTGGAATCAGTAAATGTACCGAGCCACACTTCTACATCCTTATCATTTTTCTCATTATATTCTTCAATTGCATCGCAAAGATAATCTCTTAAGAATACATTGAGCTGATCGCCGGTCCATACACAAGACGGATATGGCGTATTCATAGTCGGCTCATTCTGCGGAGTTACCGCATAAAGATCAATTCCTTCTTCTGCATAGGCCTCAAGATATTTTACAAAATATAATGCATAAGCTTCAAAATTCTCTTCTGTATCTTCAATTCCCGGGAAACCGCTTTCCACGCCGTTTAACTTATTATTTGTCTTCATCCATGCCGGCGGCGTCCACGGGGATGAGAAGAGCGGCATATCCGGAACATATTTCATAGCTGCTTTAATATACGGAATCAAATATTCTTTATCCTGGTCAATACTAAAGCTGCTCATGTCATAATCATCCCACTCAGCGTCCGCATAAGTATACATATCAAGACCAAAGTCACTGGCTCCAATCGGTGTCCTTCCGGCAGACAGCTTCAGTCCATCCGTATTCGGATCAAACAACGCCTGAATCACAGATTCTTTCTGCTCATCTGTAAGGTCACGCATTGCGTACCAGCCTTTTTCATTAAAGCAGCCGCCCCATGGATTGGAATCCATTGTCTGATAACGCGTATTCTGATCCACATAAATATAGTTAGCAGCCGATTCCTTGATTTCTTCAACCTGGTCGTCGGTTACATCCCTTACTTCTACCACGCCATTTTCCGTCCATGGAGACTGTTCCGTTGTAACCGTCCATTCAGCTCCTACAACCTTGTATTCTCCATTTGTCAGCGTAAAGGTCTGTGTATAATCTTCGCACACCTTTACGTTCTTCGTACTATCCTCATAAACAGAAGCTGTCAGAGTATACTCGCCATCCTTGTCAACGGTAAAGGTTCCCTTCCCCGCAGCATTGTTCTGTCCATCTGAAAGTAACATTTCAAAATACATGCCATCCTGCATAGAATAAGCAGTTGAATAGGAAATCACATAATTTTCTGCCGAAACGCTAATATTCGTTATAGAATAATTATCATCATATTTGCTTGCAAAATCAAGTGTCCCCTGCTTCATAACCGCCTCAAAAAGCTGGTTATCTGCACCTGTATAAGTTTCCTGAGTAACCTTGCTGTCATTCACTGTAAGCGCCAGCTTACTATTTTTGTTCAGTATCTTATAATAAGTTTCGCCGTTCTTCTCAACCGCAACAAATCTCCAAAACTGATTTGATGAACCATCCATTGTCCACTGTACCGGTTCTTCACCAGGATCCTTCGTTCCGCCAAGCAAGCCCATGCCTTTGCCGCTGTTCTCATTTACAAGATAGTACCATCCTTTTTCTGAATCCTGCTGAATGCTCCAGGTTTGTGATTTTGCATCTGAAGCTGCAGATGCAGTCACAATATTTCCATTGCCGGTTCCAGAATCAGTAATATCAAGCACCTTGTCATTGGCAAGAGACTTCCATTGTACAACCTGCTTTACTGCCATATTCTTGAAAACCTCGATATAGTTTACATAGGATTTTCCATCCAATGATCCGCTTACTGACAATTCTACCTGAAGGAACTTTGCATCTTCCGGTACTGCTTTCGTAAACGGAATCGGATCAGATGTCCGTGTCGCATAGTTGCTAGCTCCACTTAGCTTCTCATGACATAATTCCACACCTTCCGCTGCATCTGCACTGGTTAAAGCTGTAAGTTTTACATCAAGTTCTCCAACATTCTGTGCATAAGTAACCGTCGCTGCTGACATCTCGCTGAGCCTGTCTGCCTGCACAACAATCTTCGCCGTAGTTCCGCTATCTACATCAATCTGCGGATCGCCTGTGGAACCGTCTGTCTTGTCCACACCTGACGAAACGCCTTCTATGCTTACCGCATAGTCGCTTCTGAGATAATATTTTTCACTGTTTTCTTCAGCCGCCGATACAACAGACACATCGCAGACACAGCCCAAAAGCATTGCAACAGCCATCATAAAGGCAATCATTCTTTTCTTCATAAATATCCTCCTTTTTTGCTTCTGATTCCTTACGTTACCCCAATATAAGTATAGGATTTCCTTTATCAGGTCTGTTCGATTATATCTCAGATTTTAAAATTTTTACATATAATAATTCTCTCTTTTATATATAAAAATTTACTCTATTTTCAATTTTTGTATTGTAGAAACTCTCTATCGCCCGGAGCATATATCCGTAGTCTTTTACCCCTGCTGTCTCATAAGCCGAATGCATGGCAAGCTGCGGAAGGCCTACATCCACACAGTCCATAGACACCTGTCCCATGGCGATATTTCCCAGAGTACTCCCTCCCGCCATATCAGAACGGTTAGCAAAATACTGCAGCGGCACCCCGGCTTTTTCACAGATTCCCTTCCACACAGCAATACTTACTGCATCACTGGTATATTTCTGCCCTGCATGAGACTTCACCACAACCCCTTCATTCATATATACACAATTATTTATATCTGTTTTCTCCGGATGGTTCGGATGCACAGCATGCGCATTATCGCAGCTTACCATAAACCCTGCCGCTGCCGCACGGCAGAAATCTTCCACATCCCTGCCCAGGCATCGATTTACCCGGCAAAGAGTATCAGAAAGGAAGGTAGATCCTGCCCCCTGTTTTGTCCCGGAGCCTACTTCTTCATTATCAAAGCACGTAAATACATTCACAGCACTCCTGTCTTGCCCTTTCAGAAATCCCTGAAGCGAAGCATACGCACATTCCAGATCATCCAGCCTCGGAGCCGAAAAATATTCCTGTCCGGCTCCCCAAACCGAAGGTTCCGTACGGTTATATAAATACAGATCCATCCCATAAATCATTTTCTCATCTATGTGAAGTTCCTCTGCAATTAATCTCTTCAACGCTCCCTTCTCATGCATACCATTCCCCAAAAGCGGCAGCATATCCACCTGCTTATTATAACGATATCCTTCATTCACTTCCCGATTCATGTGTATTGCCAGGCCGGGGATCAAGACCAAATCCCTATCAACACAAACCAGCCTGGAATCGTAAAAGTTTTCCCTTTTCACAACCACTCTTCCCGCAATCGAAAGCGGTCTGTCGAGCCAGGAAGCACACACCATTCCACCATACCCTTCTGTATTAAGCAGTGTATAGTTTCCCTTCACCTGGATTTCTGCATTTTCCTTTACTTTAAAAGCAGGCGAATCACTGTGGGATGCGGCAATCTTAAAGTAATAATCCTCTATGTCTTCTCCCACGGCAAATGCAATAATACTCGAACCATTACGGCTCACAAAATATTTTCCGCCCGCCTCAATCTGCCATCTGTCTTTCTCAGATAATTCACGGAACTGATTCTCTCTCAAGATATGTTTCATATTCTCCACAGCATGAAAAGCTGTGGGACTGTGTTTAATAAAATCAAGCATTCCCTCTGCTGTTTCTGCATACATAACCTATACCTCCCGTTATTTTTCCTAACTATAGTATAACCATTTTCATAATACCCATCAACTATTGCAGTAGTTGACGACTACAAAAAAGCGCCCTATATGCCTCCATATAAAGCGCTTCACTTATATTTCTACAACCTATTGCTCAGTTTTTTATCAAAACTCACTACTTCATCACCAAGTATCCTGTGTCTGGCTATTAGGACACAATCCACAAAATCAAGAGAGGTTTCTGAAAATAATGACAATGCTTCGCATACAGTCTCCTGATTCTCAATACTGATTTCATCCAGAAAATCAATTAAAACCTTTGCAATCTCTGCACGTTCTACTTTATATATACCTTTGAGCACATACACCACCTCTGCAAGAACTTCCGGCAGAGTAAAAGCCCCGGCTTCAATTACCTTTTTTGCTTTTTCGGACATCTGCGGATGATCTCCCAGAAGATAACGCAGGATCACATTTGCATCAATCAGCTTTTTCATATTTTTCTACCATAGCCTTCTCAAATGCGCCTTCCTCCTGCTCCCTTCTAACCAAATCAGCATATTTGGAAAGCCTACCGTATGTGTTCTTATGGTTTGCAGATATCACAAATGGCATCCCATTTTCCAGCACACTCTGTTTTGCAAAAATCCGTACTGCTTCTGCAAAGGATGTCCCCAGTTCCCGATATAACGCTTCCGCTTTCTCTTTCAAATCCGCATCCATCCGGACCTGTAATGTTGCTTCTTTTGCCATAGTGTCACCTCCTATTGTAATACAATAGTACTACAATCTTCTTTTTTTTGTCAATAGTATATGGCGAATCTATATTTTTTATTTTCAGGCGACAAAAAATCCCGCGGCCCTTGATTTTACGGGCTTCATAAGACTCTTTTTCTTTAATCCGCCTTACTCTGTCTAATGATATGCCCTGCTCCTGCTGTATCTTCTGAATTACTCGCCTGTAGTGTGTCATTTTCTGTCTTGTATGGCTCGGTATTTTAACTACAGTACCGCACTGTTCAATATATCGCTGTACGCTCTGTTTTATCCAGTACCCGGCATAAGTCATAAACAACACATTTTCAGAATTTCATAGCGTTTTACCGCCTCCCACAATCCAAAATAGGATTCCTGCAATAAGTCCTCTTGATTCTCATAAGCTGTATAAGGTTTTATAAACTTTTTTATCAATGGCAGATTTTTTTCATACAATAACTGCATATTATCCGTTGCAGAATAACCGTTCCGAATTTCCTCTACAATTTGCTCATTCGTCATTGAAATACACCTACCTTTATTTTATAATCTAGGTAGATGCAAGATATTAAAGAGAAGTCAGATCGCCAAAGTTCAGAAAGAACCGTTTTCTATGCAGACCCCCGTAAGTGCTTAGACGCTTTTATTGTAACGGATTTTTTGCTTGCGTCCTGCTGCCATGTGTGCTATATTTAAGATAGAAAAAGGAAAGCCATAGAAGCGGCTACCCCTCACAATAGTTAAAAACCGATTTTTACATCAGCCGTCAGCTACTGGGAATAGTTGGCGGCTACTTTCTTCCCTTAAAAATCTGATAAAGCAGACTGATAAGAGCAACAATGAGTATTCCAATTTGGATTAAATCCGCATATGTAACATACATTGCATCGCCCTCCTTTCTCTCGTCTGGAGGGCTGTAATACCCTCCGAGTAAACAAGAGGGGGCCGCCTTTGCTCTATGACTTTCCGTAGACATAATATACCACAATTTACCTTGCAATTCAAGCCAACACTCTTTTTCAAGCATCAATCTATCTTGTCGCGCACATATCGCCTGCTTTTCTTTAACAGTCAAGCTCTCATTCCGTTTAAAGCATGTTGCACCAGGAATTAAATCCTGCTGAATCATCAAGCACAATGTCTGGCTGTCCATGTGAAGGAATCCAGCCGCATCATTCACTTTAATCCTTCCGTCCATACCATCACCTGCTGTTTCGTGTGCATATCCTAACCGTTCTGATACTTCCCATAGATTTACCTTACGTGTTTTTGCATACTTTTTTATATCAATATTCTTCACGTCTTTACCTCCTGAAAAGAATAACAATATCAATAGTTTCTACTTGACGAACGCTCGTTGTAACTTTATGATGATTGATAAAAAAGGAAATCCTGAAAAAATCGCACTATACAATGTGCTAGAAAAAAGGATCCGATAACAGAAGAAGAACTTAAATTAGATAGGCAAAAAGTAACAGACAAAACAAGAAAAGTTGATAATTGGATTAAGGGAAAAAACTACCCACAAAACATTTCTGATGTTTTATCTCTATGCAATGCCTTGAATTGCGATTTAGATTACTTTTTTACAGATATGGAAGCACCTACTCATGACATAGAATTTATTTCACAAGAAACTAACCTTTCTTGCGATTCTGTATTATATATACAAACTGCAACCGAATATGAGCAACTTATACTCGACACCATATTAAAAAAAGAATACTTTTGGGATATTTGCCATGCAATTTACTCATATATGCAGACATACTACAAGGAAATTCAAATACAGAATTCTAGCATAGAAAATATCAATCTTCAAGATAAAGAAAAAATGGAGTTTGCAGAGTACAGAGCAACAAAACACTTTTCAAATACCCTCGTCAATAAAATATCTAAGGACGAAGATATAAAAAAATACAATAAATATGAGCATAATATGGAAACACTCCGACACACTATATTGAGCGATAATTTCAAGAAAAGTATGCAACAAGCCTCTGATGAATTTGAAAAATTTAGGCTAAGCGGCAAAGGTGGATTTAATGATTTTATTGAATACTTAGAAAAAAGAGGGAATTCTGATGAAACTACCTAATGGCTTTGGCTCCATCTATAGAAAGGATGTGATCTAATGGCACTATTGAAATGTCCAGAGTGTGAGCATAACGTAGCTGACAAAGCTGTTGCTTGTCCTCACTGCGGTTATCCTATGAATAGTCCAACCAGTACAAAGCCACGTATTAGAAACGGTAAACCTACAAAGTTACCTAATGGATGTCGAGCCCTTGGTTAGTTCAATGATTCTATCGCATTCGTGGTATAGAAAGCTGTTCTGACTTCTTTGGAAAATTTAAAAATTGGGGATATGGCATCCCAATTATCCTTCCAGCGCGTCATGGCATTCGGATATTGACTCTCCCATTTTTCCGTTACGTTTTCCAGTTGCTTAAAGGCTGCTTCTTCATCTACAGCTGTATAAATAGCCTTTAGGTCTTTTGCAAAGGCTTTCATATCTTTGTTTGCTACATATTTTAACGTGTTCCTTACCATGTGAACAATACACCTTTGCTGCTCTGTGAATGGAAATGCAGCTGTGATTGCTTCCTTAATCCCTGTAAGTCCGTCAGAACACAGAATCAGGATATTCTTAATCCCGCGGTTTTTCAGGCTATTCAGCACACTCAGCCAATATTTACTGCTTTCGTTCTCGCCAATCACAATTGTGAGGACTTCTTTTTTTCCGTCTTCATTGATCCCGAGCACAACATAAGCTGCCAGCTTGCGGATGAGTCCATCATCTCTGACAGAAAAATGAACAGCATCTATAAAAACAATAGGATAAACAGCTGATAATGGACGGTTCTGCCATTCTTCAATTTTAGGAAGTAGCTTATCTGTTATATCAGATACCATTCCTTCGCTGACTTCAAAACCGTAGATATCTTCTATCGTTTCTGATATCTGACGTGTGGTCATTCCTTTGGCATACATGGCAATGATCTTGTCATCAATCGCTGAGATGTCCTTTTTTCGCTTTGGCAGAACTTGTGGTTCAAAGGAACTCTGCCGGTCCTGTGGAACATCAACCTCGAATTCTCCATATTTGCTGCGGACACGTTTCTGTTTTGTCCCATTCCGGTAATTCGGTTCACTAGATCGCTCGTATTTCTCATAGCCAAGATGCTCATCCATTTCTGCTTCCATCATTTCCCGGAGCGTGCCGGACAGTAGATCTTTGAGCGCATCCTGAATATCATCCGCAGTCTCAATGTCATACTCTTGGAGTAAACTCTGAATGATATTTCGTTTGCCCTCTGTCATCGGTTTCGGTTTGTAAACTTCTTTTTTTCTGTTTGCCATAATTTAAGGCCTCCTATGATATTTAGATTTTATCATAGAAGACCTTATTCCACATCTATCTATTAGATTTTACAGAAAAAATTTCATAGTCTCAGAAAATCACAAAATAACTGTTACACCGAAATCATATGAAAGGGCATCTGTATTTTATAGACACCCTTTTTCTTTACCTATATATTTGTGTGCTACGTGGCAAAATTTAAGGCTACCGCCAACAACTCATGTCAACGATAGCCCTTGATTTTACGCTATTTCTTAGAATTTTCCAGCCTTCGCTGCTTCTTCAACAGAAACGGCAACTGCAACGGTCATACCAACCATCGGGTTGTTACCTGCACCAATCAGACCCATCATCTCAACGTGAGCCGGTACAGAAGAAGAACCTGCAAACTGCGCGTCGGAGTGCATACGTCCTAATGTATCTGTCATACCATAGGAAGCTGGTCCTGCCGCCATGTTATCCGGGTGAAGGGTACGTCCTGTACCACCACCAGATGCTACAGAGAAGTACTTCTTGCCCTGCTCGATACATTCTTTCTTATAAGTACCTGCAACCGGATGCTGGAAACGTGTCGGATTTGTAGAGTTACCTGTGATGGATACGTCTACGCCTTCTTTGTGCATAATTGCAACACCTTCACGCACATCATTTGCACCATAGCAGTTTACCTTAGAGCGAAGCCCATCGGAATAAGCGATTCTCTGAACTTCTTTTAATTCTCCTGTATAATAATCATACTCTGTCTGAACATATGTAAATCCATTAATTCTGGAAATAATCTTTGCTGCGTCTTTTCCCAATCCGTTCAAAATAACACGAAGTGGTTTCTTACGAACCTTGTTTGCCTTCTCTGCGATACCGATAGCGCCCTCTGCTGCTGCAAAAGATTCATGTCCTGCAAGGAATGCAAAACAATCTGTATCCTCTTCCAGAAGCATCTTTCCAAGGTTACCATGTCCAAGACCTACTTTTCTCTGATCTGCTACAGAACCCGGAATACAGAAAGCCTGAAGGCCTTCACCGATTGCTGCCGCTGCGTCAGCTGCTGTCTTGCATCCTTTCTTAATTGCGATAGCCGCGCCTACTGTATATGCCCAACATGCATTTTCAAAACAGATTGGCTGGATTCCTTTTACCTGATTATATACATCAAGCCCGGCATCCTTTGTAATTTTCTCTGCTTCTTCAATAGAAGAGATGCCATAGCTTCCTAATACTTCATTTATCTTATCAATTCTTCTTTCATATGATTCAAATAAAGCCATTTACTTGTCCTCCTGATTTATTTACCTATATGTACTACTCTTTACGTGGATCAATAATCTTCACTGCATCTGCAACACGTCCATACTGCCCTTTTGCCTTTTCCCAGGCATCGTTCGGTGTATCGCCGGCTTTAATAAAATCAGTGAATTTTCCAAGGCTTACAAACTGATAGCCAATAATCTCATCGTTTTCATCCAACGCAATACCTGTTACATATCCTTCAGCCATCTCAAGGTAACGAGGACCTTTTGCTAATGTTCCGTACATCGTACCAACCTGAGAGCGAAGTCCCTTACCAAGGTCTTCAAGTCCTGCACCGATTGCAAGTCCGTCTTCAGAGAAAGCACTCTGTGTTCTTCCGTATACAATCTGTAAGAATAATTCTCTCATTGCAGTATTAATTGCATCACAGACAAGATCCGTATTTAATGCTTCTAAAATAGTCTTTCCCGGAAGAATCTCAGATGCCATAGCAGCTGAGTGAGTCATTCCTGAACATCCAATCGTCTCAACAAGAGCTTCCTGGATAATACCGTCCTTAACATTCAGCGTAAGCTTACATGCACCCTGCTGCGGAGCACACCAGCCAATACCATGTGTAAATCCAGAAATATCCTTTACTTCCTTAGCCTGTACCCATTTTGCTTCTTCCGGAATCGGAGCTGGTCCGTGATTTGCACCCTGAGCTACCGGACACATCATTTCTACTTCATGTGAATAAATCATTTTAAAACTCCTTTCAACTATGTATGATTTTTTCTTAATGTAAGGCTCGTTATAACTTTAACACCATACCTGGTTTTATTTTCTCACAATTATCATTATTCGTCAATGTGCTTTTATATGAAATTTTATTCATGTATTCCCACCCTTCCTGCTCTGCGCATTGCCAATTCCATTTCATAGATATTTGTTTCGTTATACAATTTTTCTTTTTGACCGCCAAGTTTAATACTCCGCAGATAAGATAATCTGGTATTCTGCGTATTTTTAATGTAAGCAGATTTGATATAACGATTTTCTGGATTTACTGTTGTATAAATCAGAAATTCATTTTCAAGTACTTCCAAAGGCCGCAGATTGTGGGATGTAAAAATTAACTGCCCTTTTGCTTTCTCCTGCATAACCTCCAGGCACTCTCCCAAAAGGTATTCGTAAATTCCAGAATCCACTTCATCCACTACCAGGCAATAAGATTCCTGATTATAACAAGCAACCAGATTACTGCAAATTGAAATCAGCTTTTTTATTCCAGCAGATTCATATAATAGTGGTATTCGTGCACCATCCCGTAGAGTAATAATCTCAAACTGGATACCATCTTTTCCATTTTCCATAAGTTTATCAAATGCATTGTAAATTTCTAACTGGATTTCTGGTATCAATGCCTTCATAACAATATTAATCTGCTCTATCGTATTTGCCACATAGGGATATATCTCCTTTGGAACCACATTAATATCAGTAAGTCGAAGCATGATTCCGGTAATACGAGATTTTATAGAATCTGGCCAGCCAATATTAACTGGTATCATGTCCAAATTCAACGCCAAAAGTGCATAATGTTCATTTTCTATTACAGCAAGATTATACATACCATAATTCTGCAGCATACTACTAAAACGAAAAACTTTCTTTACTTCATCTTCTGCCTGTGCAAACACATCCTGCGCTTTCTTGGAAAACAAAAAAGAACCCACTTCCGGTCGCTGTTTTTCTTCATTATAATTTTCTGTCGCTTGCTGTGCAATTCCCAATGCAACCATATTCTCCATATTTTTTTTATTCTCAAAATAACTATAGTATTTTCGCAGTCGGAAAAGTTCCTTTTCTCCCTTTTGATAATCAAAAACAGGTGTCAACCTCGTTGCTTTTCCTTCTACACATTCCCTCACACTAAGTTTTTCTTTATTAATACAAAAACTGGATTCTCCATTTTTCAAGAGTCCTATTTCATACTCTGCATAGCTTTCCCCATAATCAGTTCTGATTTCAAAACAATACTTCACTTGAGCTGTTTCGCTTTGGGAATTGATATAATAATAAAAGTGTGAAGGAATCTTTTTCCCGCTAAATAGACATTTTAATAGAACCATACAATCAACAACTACCGTTTTACCTGAGCCATTCTGACCATAAATTCCCAGAATACTTCCCTTCCTGCTTTTTGAAAGTTCTAGTCTTCCGTACTTCACATTCTTTATATTATTTATTTCTATTGCGACAAGACGAATGACATTCTGCTTCATATTCCGCCTCCTGTTTTACTAATTGGTTCTATTATATGATGTTGGGGTCAAAAGCCCCCAACTATGATGCGCACGGATTGTTCCATGCTACGCAGAAAGTCAATTCTTATTCTTTATTCGTTAATTTTATTAACAATATTTTATTTAAATTCTCTCCCTAAGACATTTGCCATTATTCCTAATGCGCATCCTAACGAATTGCATATGACATCATCTGTCTCGGCCAATCCTAATGCCCAACAATATTGCAGTACTTCAACACTAATACTAATGCAACACCCTGTCACAAAGCAATACATCCACCTTTGTCGGTCATTTTTTGCACATTTAAATATATACGGAAGCGCAAGTCCCAGTGGTAAAAACAGGACTACATTCATCAACAAGGTTCTCGATGCTTCTTTGTTATATGACATTGTCGTAAATGTATGAAACGGCATCAATTCAACTACCCTCTGCTCACTTACACGTCCCAACAACGTCATCCTGATAATAAGGAAAACAGAACATATGCAAAGTATTATGTTTACACATCTCCACCATTTTTCAAACTTCTTATTTTTATTTGCAACTTGCTCTAGTTTTGCCCATACAAGAATAGCAAATACCATCATTATAATCACACTGTTTAAAGGTAGCGCATAAAATTTATTCATATTTCAGATTAGGGTGTCAAAAGACACGTTTGTAAATATTTGATTTTGTTTGTACCTTGAAAATTTAATGCTACTATTTTAAGCGCCAACTATTAATGCAGTCAGATACAAAATTGCCCCAGCTTTTGCAAGTTAGAGTAATTATCATAAATAGCTGTATGTAAATATGAGGTTTAAAATGTCTCATCTTTACATGCCAAACCAAAACTTCACTCTAGACTTTTTAATAATTTCTGTAACAGGAACCAGCATAATTATTATAATAACAAATGTAACTATTGCCGAAAGAATCTGTTCAGCATAACCTATACCCTGAAAAACTCCAAGAACTTCGTAAATATAACTGCATCCCACAATAATAACACGAGAATGTAATGCAAAGATAAGCATTGTATTTCTTCCGAGATATTGAACTGCTAATGGTTGTGTTAAATTTGATAAAGAAATAACAAAAAATATCCCAGAAAATGCTGAAATGAATGTCAAAATCTCATTACCATACAACCCAACCGACATATCCAATGATTCATGTGTCAATTTAATACCCATAACTCCACTAATCACATTTACCATTAAAAAGACATTCGTATACAATACATTCTTTCTTACATTAGAAGGTGCGGTGATTGTTTTTAAAATTTTAGAAGATTTCATTATTCTGCCAACATGGAAGAATAATTGTGCTACAAACGCAATATCTAAATTCCACGGTAAAGACCCAAACCCTAATCGGTACCGCATCAGACCAATCGCACACATCAATATAGAGATGGCAGTTAATTTTTTATAATTAGCACTGCATATTTTATTTAAAAAATAGTAAATTATTTCAACCAGAAACAATGCTGTTAAAAACCATATCGTCCAGAAATGTTCCTGAATAATCAAATTCTTGAACATTTCTCGTGTCGAGCCGTACAAACTATTTTCAACCCCGATAATAGAATTTACGATTGTATAAAATAGCAATATAATGAATCCATAAGTAACATACGGAACTAATAATGATTTAGCTTTCTTTATAAGATACTGCTTCCATGTATACTTTCCTCCAGAATATACAAGCCCTGATAAAAAAAAGAACAGAGGCATATGAAACAAATATATCCATGTTGTCATAAATGGAATATGCAAATGTCCTAAAATAACAAGAATTAACCCTATTCCCTTTGCAGTATCAATCCATTCTATTCTTTTCCCCAAGGCTATCCTCCTAACATATTTCAACGAATATCTTTTTCTTATAACAGAAAACAAGAACACCATACTTTCCGCAAGAAACGCACCGACAAGGTTCGGAATAAATAATACTGTCGCCGGTCTTACGCTGCAATCGTTGAGGTATTTTTTTGTGTCAATTTCTTAACCATTTAAAGTATACAGGAAGCTTTCTTCACTTTTATCTCAATTATGTTATGCAAATCCATCAGTTCCTCTACTTGTTCTACAGTACTAAATGGATACTTTTTTTTACTCTCGAAACCGAATCCATACAAAACTCCCACAAAATCTACACCTGCACTGACAGCTCCTTCATAATCATACCGACTGTCTCCAACCATGAGCACCCTTCCCACAGTTGAAGTTTTATTAATAACAAGCTTAATTGTGTCACATTTTGTAAATGATTCATTTTCATCCATTCCAACGATTGAATCAAAAAAATGTGAGATGCCAAAATTTTCAAGAACTTTTTCGGCTATTTTTTGTGATTTCAATGTCGAAACTGCTAATTTGATACCTTGCTCTTTAAAATTCTCTAACAGAGCGATTATTCCTGGATAAACTGTTGCTTCATAAATGGCTTTTTCACGCCCATACTGTCTGTGACATTTTGCTGCTTCCATTGCAGTATTTTCATCAACTCCATAGATTTTCATATACATAGATTTAGGCGGTGGACCTACAAATTCTTTTAGTCTTGCATCTAAAATCGGAGTAAATCCCATTTGTTGTTCCGCAAATCGAACGCTATTGAAAATTCCAGGCGATGTATCAAGCAAAGTTCCATCAAGATCAAAGATTACCAATTCATATTTATTCTTCATCGAATCATCCTTATTCTTTATATACAGTGTTGGTCAAGAACTTAATTTTCATTTGTTTTTCTAATTGAGCAACTTTTTTGGCTGTTGCCACATTTATTCTGATCAATCGTTCTGCCTCAACATCTATTGTCATCGACTGCTCATAAAAATTCTGTTTTATATCCGTAGAAAAGCCATCAAATCCAGCTAAAACAATATCCTGAACACCAACCTTCTTCAAAAGATTGATGCACATCAAACCAGCATTATCTGCTATACACTGTTCTTCATTTATATAGCTTGAATAGTCAACAACAATAACATTATGATTAGATTCAACCGTAATATTTGAGGTAACAATAATTTTCCTATCATATGTAGACTGTTCAACAATATCTTGAATGCTCTTAAATCTTTTCATATTGCTAATAAATGAAGCATCTACTACTATATCTGTCGGTATAAAGTTTACACTAATTACAAAATAATCATCATGCTCACTTATCAACTGATTAATTCTCTCAGTATTAGCTCTCAAAGACTTTCCAGGGGCAAGCAACAACACTTTTTTTCCATTTATCAAATTAACAATCTGATTCTGCGCCTCTTCATCTTCTACATGATGATTCATATATCGAATATATTCTTCACCAATATACTTTTTATCGAACAAAGCTCGTTTTTCAAATTCAAGATTATTTAATATTGCATGGATATCCTGAACATGAAGCGTTTGTTTATTCAGCAAAAAAGAAGCATAATTGGGATGACATCCGGCTACAGATGCTATATAATACGCAGCATCATACCCCCAATTATACTTCATACTTAAGGGACGAATATACTCATCAATGATTTCAAGAATTTCAAGATTGTCATATTTCAATCCTAAGTTAGAGTTAATGTATTGCGTAACCAATTCTGTATTTAAATTTCCTGCACCACGTCCCATCCCATAGATTGATGCATCAACAATCAGTCTACGCGGAGTATTGAGTTGCATCAGTTCCTGTGCATTCGCGAAGGACAGCTGCAAGTTGTTATGCGAATGAAAACCAACTGAGATATTTCTATTCAAATTATGATCCACAAGATAAAACATTCTTAGCAAATCATTTTTATACATAGTTCCTAGTGTATCCACTAAATAGAACGCAAATGGCTTTAGCTCATTTATCCTCGTAATTAACTTTAATAGAGCCTCATCCGTATAAGTCATGGTACCGACAGGCTGCATAAAGACCTTATATCCCTTATCTATGAGCTGTCTTCCTAATACAAAAGCAGGAGCAATTTCATGCTCATGAAAAGTAAGCCGAATGCCATCAATTGATGTTCCATCACAAATAGCTATTTCCTCATTTGAGATTCCGCCATATTGAACCATACCTACATATAAAAGATTTGGATTTTTATTTCCTATCATTTTTTTTACGGCCTCAACACTACCAAATAGAGACCGATTAACATCAAATGCACCTGATTTAAGAAAGCCACATTCAATAATATCTATCGAAGCACTAGAAAGCTTCTGGACAATATCTTTTAAGACAACATGTCCAAAATTAAAGTCATTGACATAACCGCCATCTCTTAAAGTGCAATCTAAAATATTAATTCTATCCACAATTACTCTCCTTTGACTTCTCCTTTTATATATTTTTCTCAATCATCTTACGCACTTTCTCCAGATCTTTAGGGGTATCTACAGAAATGGATTCAGACTGGACATAATTGAAATGAAGATCGATACCATGCTCAAGGAAACGGAGATGGTCAATATCTTCGACTTTCTCCAAATCGCCCATTGGAGTGTTTACAAAAAAATCAAGGGCAGCACGATTAAAACATTCCACACCAACGTATTTCTTGTACTTAAAGAACAATGTGCCTCTGGGATATGGCACAGGAGTCCGAGACATATACAAACATTTCCCCGTCTGCTCAGACACAACCAGCTTAATCTTTGCAAAATCAATTGTTTCCGCAGGATCGGTCAGAATACGCATTGCGCCTCCAAAATACGGAGCCGATACAATCTCTTTCGGAACCACCGGCAGAATGCATTCCTTAGAAATAAGCGGTTCATCACCATTAATACACATATAATAATCCGCATCAATTTTCGTTGCCACTTCATGAATTCTCGAAATATGCTCTGGATGATTTTCTTTTGTCAAAATGTACTTCACTCCATACTTCTCACACATTTCCTGAATGCGAGGATCATCAATGGCACAAACAACCTCATCAAATACAGAAATTTTGCTTACTTGCTGATATACCCACCAAAGCATAGGCTTACCGCAAATATCTGCAAGGGGCTTACCCGGAAAGCGTGTACTGGCATAACGTGCGGGAATTGCTGCAACAATCTTCATATTTTTAATCCTCCAATACCTTTTCTAGTTGAATACGTTCAAAAACTTCTAATTTACCACCTCTTGTGGCATTATAAATTTTCACGCCTAATTTCTTGGAAACTTCTTCTGCTGTCTTATACGCAACACTTGTCTCCTCAATTCGAGGGAGATTATTCATATTTACGTAACTCTGCATTCCTGCTGCGTAACTATTTCCCAGCTGCTCCTGACGAACAGGTCTCCCCTTCGCATCTCTAGAAATATTGTAATTATGGTCGATTCCAAGCAAGTAAATCTCTTTAAATCCCATATAGATAGCAATCTGAATTGCTCCATACGTTACGGTAAATCCCTGCGCAAGATATTTGGAAATATCGAGACTGAACGGTGCTTTATGTGGATAAAATTCCTTATGCTTTAACACGAAGAAACGATACTTTTCACCTACAAACTTTTCTTTATAATCTACTGGAAGAAATAAAAGCTCTGCCTCAACCTTTTTAATTCTATTTCCAAATTTTTGTATCAAATTATGATCCTGATTAACATAAAATGTTGGTCTCCACTCTGTCCGGTCAAACAACTCATAAATTCGATTCGTTGCAAAAGTATATTCATCAGAAAGCATTTCAAGATCAGCCACTGTAAGGCTAGGTCCTGTGCCAATGATAAAACATCGTTTACCTGAATATTTACCTTTTAAACCCGAAATCCGTTTCATCTCCGATTTGTTTTGTAATTGTTGACTTTTGGCTAACCTACCGAACAAATAATTATATGCCACTTTTGAAATAAGCGGACTCTTTTTGATAAATGATTTTATTCCCAATGTCCTATTTCCTCCTATTTACTATAGTAGAAATCAATCTTGCTCTCTGCCCTTTTCCCAATACAACAAAAGTCACAACCATTCCTGATAGTAAAGTGCTAAAGCCGCCCACGAAAATCAATTTAAACCATGTATTCAGTACAATAAAGTAGTTGAAGGTTAGCCCGACAATTATGCAAAAAGCTAAACACAAGCATGCTTTAATCATATCCAGCCAAAAAATGTACTTAGGTTTATGAATGCAGTACGCTGCGTATGGAGCATTAAATAAAAAATTACGAGTAAGACCAATAATCGCGCTTACACCGGCAATTGCGTATACCCCCATTTCCGTATACTTTAGAAGTATGAACACCGCGACAACATTCGTTACTCCCGCAATAAATAAAACAACTGCTTGCCACTTTACTTTATTCGCAATGGTGTAAAGATAATTCATGCTGTTAATAGATCCGCCTGTTAATTGTGGAAGCAGCACAAGTATAGACAGAACATACACCGTTCGAATATCTGTATTCGGTGTCCACAATCGGAAGAACGGAATTCCAAACGCAATCAAAAAGCTAATCGGCATACATGATATTACGGTCATAAAACGAATACTGTTTTTTACTTCTCCATATAGTTGTTCATAATCGCCATGTGAATAATGCTTTAGGAAATTCGGTGTAAACATATTAGATAATGCACTGATAAACGTAGAAATTACACCTGGTAAGGTATTAGCAACCGACAAATACCCCATTGCTTCCGCGCTGACCATTAAATTGGCTATAACAAGATCAAGTCCATTCAACAGCGTAATACTCAATTGATTAATCGAATTCCATATTCCTGAAGCCATTATTTCTAACATTGAGGATAGTTTTGCAACTTTAATATCAAAATACAAATCCGGCAAGAGCTTTCGCGTGAAGTGAACATTCCCCATTGCAACAATCATTGTCGCAACCAAAGTTGCTATGCCAAGGAATACAATTGACGGCTGAAATTTCGCATACAAAATAACCAAAAGTATTGATTTTACAATATTGGAAGTCATCTGAAGTAGCGAAGAAATATCCAATCTATTCTTAATTGTATAAACACATCCAAATACTGAAAAAACAATATTACAGCACATGTTTAAGAACACTATAAAGAACAATACCTTTACATCTCTTACCAGTTCTATTGGAATGTTGATAAGATTTTCTAAATTTAATATAGCTAAGGAACTAGGCAGCAGGACAATAAGTGAAAATGCAAAATCTCCGGCAAATACAGAAGAATAAAATTTTCTCGCCTTCTCCATATCATTATTATGCACTCCAATTCCAATAAAGCGCGCTGCCATAGAGTTAAGCGCCGTAGTAATAATCAACGCATAATTTACCACCGTATTTGCCATCGTAAAAAATCCATATGCAGTAGAACCCACACTTGAAATCAAGTACGACGTCAAAAAGAAGTTGAGACCAAACTGAATAAGTAGGTTCACCATCGTTGCTATTGTATTTGAAACAAATTGCCAATTATGTTTATTTCGCATTTTTATCCTCGTAATCTTAATCCCAACCGCATAGCAGTCAGAAGAACCCTGTATTCATGATGCGATAAACACCATTTAACTATTTTTTCCCTTAGACTATTATTTTTACTGGTATTTTCTAACATTTGAATAATCATTGCTCTATCTAAATATCTATCTAATTCTTTCGCTAATTGCATGGCTGTGCTTTCCTTAAACTTTGCAGCACATAAAAACAATGAATACAAAAAAGTATTCATTTGGTTTGATAGTGCTTCCTTTTGGATATCTGTGGTAGCTCTGCACTTCTTTTCCGAATAAAAAAGCACCAACCGATTCCATTCTTTTTGCCCATCAAAGTTTGCTGCCAACTTTGCAGTAATTGAATCGTTATTTACAACATAATTATAAATTACAACATCATCAATACAAATTAACTCACAGTGATTTATAAACTCAATATTAAGAATTTGATCTTCGTATGGCTGTATTTTCGATTTAAAGTTCAAGCCATTGTCAAGGAAAATTTTTCGTCGAAAAATCTGCTTCCATGCAAAGCCATGTAAAACCGCCTTTCGTGGAAGTGGTCCAAAAGCTTGCGGAAGTATCTTGTTCATAACTTGCTTACCAGAATATACACCTACATCATATGGGATTTCACAAACTACTTTGTTCCCATCAGATACAGTATTATATGCCGTTATATACAAATCACACTGCGTCTTTTTTATCTTATCTACTGCATAGTCGTATCCTACCGGTTCCAAATAATCGTCTGAATCGCAAAATCCGATATAATCGGCATCCACTTCTTGAATTCCCAAATTTCTCGCACAGATATAACCAATGTTATTTTTCAGCGTAAAGACTTTGAATCTGCTATCTTTTTGCGCATACTCCCGACAAATCTCACCACACCTGTCAGGAGAGCCATTATCGATTAGGAAAAACTCCAGTTCGGGGCTTTTTTGCGCCATCATGGAATCTAGCAGACGGGGAAGATCCTTTTCTGCTTTATATATAGTTGTGATAATACTAACCTTCATGAACTACTTTACAACCTCTTGCCTATCATATATTTTAACATCTTTAATTTTTCTTCTTCATAAATAAATCTTAAAACTATAAATTTAAAAACATCTCTCTTTTCCTTTTTATAGTCCCAATATCCATCCAATTCTGTTGATTCAATCTTGCAAATTTCTTCAGTTGCTTCTACTGATTTTATTTCATTAGGAATTGCTATATAATTTTTACCTATCTCACCGGATATATTCATTTTTCTTTTTTGAAAATGAACATACATCACTTCCTCTGTTATATCAGAATTTCTCATGTATACCCTTCCATCTTCCACTATACATACACACGGTTTCTTCTCTTTGTCTTTTGCAAGATAGAATGGATAATGATGATAATCTATATCAGCATATAGGTTTCTATTTGAATAAATAGAATATCCTGACTGAAATAACTCACCATTAAATCCTAAGTAATACCCCCCCACGCCTCATCATAAGTATAATTAATAGGTTTTTTAAGTATAGTCAAGTATCCTCTATATTTTTTAAAATTCTCATTTATAGCCTTGTCATTACGAATAAAGCTTAAATGACCTAAATCAAGAATCTTATCATATTTCCTAAACAATTCCATAGGAAGAAAATCGAAAATTTTTCCCCAAACGACATCCATGTCGCAATAGCCCCAGAAATCAAAATCCTTGAGATATTCTTCAAAAAGGTAGCCATACAATGGCTTGTAATCACACAACTTATATGGACTTTCAAGCGAAATACTCATGCCCAACTTCTGTTCAAACTTATTTTTCAACTCCTTAAATGTTAGATTCAATCGTTTCACATTTAAAGGTAATACCTCAGAACAATCAATATCTGTAACTAATAACCACTCTATTTCTGGATTATTTTTGCAAGACTTTAACCATAAATCAAATATTGATGGAAATTTTCCATAATATGGAATTATCAATTTAAATTTCATTCTTAACTCCCTCATGATAATCTTTAAAGCTCATTAAATTTAAATCTTTTTCACTAATGATAAGATTCTCCTTACCACCAATTAATTCAAAAGGCCACTCAATACAGATATCAGGATCGTCATACATGATACCGGAATCTCCCTCACCATAGAAGACCTCTGCACATTTATAACTGACAACAGAATCCTCAATAACAAGATAACCGTGACCGAAGTATTCAGGAACCAGCAACATATTAGTGTTATCACCAGTCAAATGAAAGCCTCGCCACTGACCGTAAGTAGAAGAGTCCGGACGTAAATCAACGATTACATCATACACATGACCACTAACACAGCGAACTAACTTCGCCTGCTGCTTCATCAACTGAAAATGAGTTGCTCGAATAACGCCACGCTTAGAAATAGTGTAGAACACTTCCTTAAGCTCATGATCAATACCATAAGCCTTAAATATATCAACATTATAGTCCTTAATCAGACCACCACGGTTATCTGTAGCAAAGAAAGGCTTGATCCGATATGCGCCCTTCAAATCAAGTTCCTGGAAATCAAACTTCTGAATCATTCTGCTTCTCCTCTAATATAATCGGCAGTCATAAGAATACCTTCTGCAAAAGGAACTTGATTCTTATAACCAGTATCTTTTTCAACTTTCTTCAAATCAAATTGACTATACGAAATGTCCACACCATTGAAAGGAATATCTCCCAAACCAATCTCTGCTTCCGGATCAACGACATTCCTCATCTCCATCAGGAACTCACGCAGAGGCTTCGGAGCTCCACTACCAATATAATAGCGATTAAATGCCTTGCCGCTCTCAGCGACTGCAATAATAGCATTAATAGCATCAGTAATGTAGATAAAATCATAGGTCTGATAACCTGCAGTGAAAGAGCAATGCTCTTTATGTACCAGCTTGTTGATAGCGGTATAAATCATTCTTGCAGACTTCTCGCCTACACCATAGATATTGGTAATGATTACAGGAATGAACTCAACACCATTCATCTTAGCAACTGTCTCTCCCATTAGATGAGCTGCTAGCTTACCAGTACCATAAATATATCCGCCTGTAGGTTCGATATCATCAGACTGTAGGTATTCATAAGTCTCCATTTCATTGATGCTGGAAGCGTAGACTACTCTCTTGCAACCAACCTCTTTGCACAACAGGATATAATCACAAGCCATCTTCACATTATTTAACTGGACAGCATAATCTGCTCTTTCCGGACCGGATGTTCCTATCCACGCCAAATGGAAGAAGCAATCATATTCCACAGAAGGAATTACATCCTTCAATTCGACCGCTTCTTTGTTCATTACATTGACACAGGTAACAGATGCATTATTCAGCAAAACATCGTCGAATCTTACATCCAATGCAATTACCTCATATTCCTTTTCCAACAGTGCATTCACCAACATTTTACCGATAAAACCATTTGCACCGGTCACAATTGCTTTTCTCATTTTCCATCCTCCAAAAACTCTCGGGTACTGTAAAGTTTTACAGTCCTATTTTTCTTTAAAACCTTATATTTTCAAGGCATTCATCACTTTTGCAAATAAAAAAGCAATG
>NZ_JAOQJU010000038.1:0-25486 GCF_025567385.1 Dorea acetigenes | reverse complement strand
GCTCTTTTTATTGCAGATTTCCCTAAAAATCAAGGTTTTTATTAGATTTTAGTACAAAAAAACAGGTAGTTTTTGACACTACCAAACGTAGAAAGGGGGATATTTCTATGATATTAAATTTTAACGACGACAGAACCTATTCCAAAGATGTAGTTCTCGCAAATGTCAGATATGCATTATTCGACCCTAAAACACTGCGAGATGATGTAGTCTCTGCTGAGTTTTTGGATTTGGCGGTGGTATTCGCCATAGTTGATACTTCTAATCCATATCGAACTAGATACAAGATCATCGATGCAATAGATATGATTTCATTAGATATTAAACTCAGTGAAATCATGGAGGCTGCCAATGAGAACTGTAAGAAAACCGGGTACAAAATCATGCTTATGGAAGACGCCATATCCGAGATTACTGGAGTCGCAGCCCCATGTAATGCGTTTTATCCAATGTATGTTGGGACAAATCCCGAACGCATACTCGGTGCTTCCATTCTGCTATATGAGACATATCTCGAAGATCTTGCGGTGCAGATAGAGGATGACCTCTGTATTATGCCTTCGAGTATTCATGAACTCATAATTGCTCCGCTCTCCCTCATCGACCCGGGATATATTCTAAAAACCGTACGCGAGATTAACGAAGAGATTGTCGGAGTCCAGGAAACGCTTAGTGACAACATCTATTTCTATCGCAGGAATGAACATAAGCTCAGTCTGGTTACCACTCGCAATTTGAATAATCTCACTTGCTAATTAGACAAATCAGAGCGATGAATGCGTAAAGGAGGAGTAAATCATGTGGCTAGAAGGGGTTATTGGCATACCTGCCAATAAAACAACAGGCAGAAGCGCTGTAGTGGTTCATTATATTCTGAAAGCATATGATAAACCGAGTAAATTCGGCATTAATAATGGAAAAATCTCAAAATTACAATTAAGGCAAAATGGAGAGATTGTTGCTAATTATGATCGCGGCTGGGATATTTATCCGGCCACTAAGGAAGCCGAAATTGCTCTTTGTATCTTGTTAAATCAGCACAACTAAAGGAGGTCTCTATCATGACAACTATGAAATACGCCGCATCTGGCGAACAGAGAAAGAAACTCGTAAACGCATTGTCTGAGGTTCTCGAATGCGATCCTAAATATCTCAAAGCTCCAAGCTATGGATATGGAGTCGGTTTGTGTATCGTGAATCGAACCGGAGATATAGAATTCCCGGACGATATGGCCGAGGAAGAGATAGAATCCATCGTCAAGAAGCTAACCTGGCATGGCTTTGAAAGAATTCCGAATGAGCCTACCGAAGAAGTTTTGGAAGAAACCAAAATTGATGCAACCGACAATTCAGATATTTCAGAAGAAACATCTGAGAATTCTACAGAAGAGCCGGAAACTTCCTCTTTACCGGAGGGTAATTTTGAGTTTGATGAAGAAGTTGTGGATGAAAAACTAGAGCCTATCGAAGTTAATTCCGAGCAGTCGACTTCCGAAGAAATTCCTGAAACGGACGAAGCGCCCGAAAAAGTTGTCGACTTCCCTACCGGTGAGACAAAAAATGAGCAATTGGAGGAGGCTCAGGATACGCCCAAAGACAGAAAACTCGTAATCGAATTGCCAGGCCCATATCTCGACGAAGCAGAACTTAATAGAGTTAGAGCTATCGTGGCAAGTAAAGCTTCTGTTCTCAAAAAGGCACTTGAAACAAATGACCTATCCATTGAGCGTAAAGAAGATAAAATCTGTTTTCCATGGTTTACCGATCATGGGATTGATGGTGAAGCCAAAGCATATACACAGCTTGTATCTGGCATTGCAAAACGAGCTAAGATGCTTACTCGTGTTACTGCTACGGAGAGCGTCTCAGATAACGATAAGTTTACAATGCGTCTCTTTCTCGTATCCTTGGATTTTAAGGGCGAAGAGTATAAATTTGCTCGTAAATTCTTACTGAAAAATCTCTCCGGCAATAGTAGTTGGCGCACCGAAGATGCGAAAGCTCGTCATGATGCGCGTAAAGTACAACAGGAAATCGAGGCTCCAGAAGCAACTATTGAACATCCATCCGAAGGAGGTGAAGGCTATGCGGAACTTTCCGAGTAAGGAAGTTGTCGAAAGACTACGAAAAATGTATCCAGAAGGGGCTAGAATAGAGCTCGTCTCTATGAATGACCCCTACACTAAATTAATCCCTGGCGATCTAGGAACAGTAGAATTCGTCGACGCTATCGGGACAATTCATGTTAGTTGGGACTGTGGTTCTTGCCTTGGTGTTGCTTATGGCGAGGACGTAATCCGCAAAATCTAGGAACATATATACCTACCTAAGCCAGCCCGATTATGGGCTGGCTACTCCAAAAATAACTATAAAATATCGCTTTATTTTACTTGATGTAATGCCTCTTCAGAGGTACCATTGGACAAACTACGAAAGGAGGTAACGCTTATGAGCAATACCGCAATGACGCATGCAACTCAGACATTTATGGCCGGAATGACGCCGAAGTTTGCAGTATCTTACCTTCGTGTATCTACGCGAGGTCAAGCCGAACGTGGCGGCGGAAACGATGAAGGCTTCTCTATTCCTGCGCAGCGTGAGGCAAACAAAAAGAAAGCCCTATCCATGGGTGCAATTGTTGGCAAGGAATTTGTCGATCGAGGCGCATCTGCAAAATCTGCAGACCGGCCACAGTTACAGGAAATGCTCGAGTATGTACGAGAAAATGCCGACCGTATTGATTATGTGATCGTACACAAAGTCGACCGTCTCGCACGTAATCGAGGTGACGATATCGACATTATGCGCACCCTTCGCGAATGCGGGGTGCAATTAGTATCTGCTTCGGAGAGTATCGACGATACCCCGGCGGGCATGCTGCTACATGGTATCATGAGTTCTATTGCTGAATTTTACTCGCAGAATCTTGCGACAGAAGTTAAGAAAGGAATGGGCGAGAAAGTTAAAAATGGTGGCACTATCGGAAGAGCTCCAATAGGATATATGAATGTCCGCAGGGTTGATGATAAAGGCCGCGAAGAAAGGACTGTCGTTCTTGACCCGGAACGAGCTCCTCTGATAAAAATCGCATTTGAGGAATACGCTACCGGGAATTGGACAGTCGCTGAACTAGCCGAACATCTTGCCGCTTGCGGACTTACAACCCGTTCGACGTCAAAGATTCCATCAGTTCCAATTACACTAAAAACTTTACATAAAGTTTTGGTGAATCCATATTATAAAGGAGTTGTAGTATACAAGGATGTTCAGTATGAAGGCAGTCATGAGCCGATAGTTAGCATTGAGACTTGGGATAAAGTACAGAATATCCTTGCTTCTAGAATAAATGGCGAACGAACAGTAAAACATCCGCATTTCCTAAAGAGTAGCGTATACTGCGCAGAATGCGGTTCGCGACTAATGGTTAGTAACGAAAAGAAAAAGAATGGCGACGTATATCCCTACTTTGTCTGTGCGGGACGGCACAGTAAACGAGTAAAAGATTGCACGATGAAAGCCGTATTAATTGATGTGGTCGAAAAGAAAATTGAGCAAATCTACGATAATTATCAGCTTCCGCCAGAAATACGCCAAGATCTGGAAGAATATCTACGGGTAATTATTCTGAAAGAGCGCGAAAAGTTCAACTCAGAGCTCGATGGGCTGAATCGTACAAAAATATCTCTAGAACATAAACGCCAAAAGCTACTTGAAGCACATTACTCTGACGCTATTCCACTAGACTTAATGAAAAGTGAACAGAAAAAAATCGCTAAAGAATTAGCGGGCGTTGAACATGAAATTAATATGCATAATGTGACTTTTGAAAATATTTTAGCCAATCTGCATTTAGCCCTTGATCTTATCGAGGACTGCGGAACAACTTACAGAGCTGCCGACGATATGACTAAACGCCTAATTAATCAAGCTCTTATATCTAGGTTTTTAGTATCCAACGGAAATGATGGGCTTAATATTAATGTAGAATTTAAGGCACCCTTCGACACTATATTGGAGCCGATAAAAGATACCGTAGCCCACGTTAATCAGGCACGAAGGAGTGGGCTAAAGAAATTGAGTGAATTAATAGAGACGACAAAAAATCACATCCGCAATATCTACGGATGTGATTTTCGTGTTTCAGATTCTCCAAATCCAATATATTCTGAACTTACATCGAACGAACCAAATTTTTTTATGGTAAAAAGTTCGAGTAAGGACCTTTTGGTGGACCTGGCGGGAATCGAACCCGCGTCCGAAAGCCCATCCATTCGAGCATCTCCCATCACAGTCATTACTTTGACATTCCCTCTGTCTCACGCCTAATGACAGGCTTAAGACTTCAGTAGCTTCATAAGTTCTTCCATTCCCTCAAAGCTTCGGGAACGAAGTGCTCCGCCTCATTGAAGCCGGTTACTCAGGCAGCGGATGACCCGAGGCCGACTGCCGCCTAATTAGGCAGCGTACGCTAATTCATTATCTGCGTTTATATTTAGATGGAACTTTTAACGTAGTGTCCCGCTACGGATGGCTTCTCCAACTTCCGAACCCCCGTCGAAACCAGTACAAGCCCTGATAGTAAGCTTATCTCGCTGGTTCGCAGATGTTTCTTGCGTATAACTATTATATGAATACACCTTTCAAATGTCAAGACTGATTTTTTGCTACTTTGTATTGCAAAGTAGTGTTTTATATGCTATAGTAAAGGCAGGAACTATGTAATGCAAGGTAGTTGAAAGGAGGTATCTTTTTTGGAAAAATCACAGTTGATGAAAGGGATCCTGGAAAACTGTATTTTAAAAATTCTGGAAAAGGATGAAACCTATGGATATGAGATTGCCAGACAGCTTCAGGAATATGGTTTTTCCGATATTAAAGAAGGAACTTTATACCCTCTTCTTTTACGTCTGGAAAAGAAATCACTGATTGAAGCCACATTCAAACCCAGCCCTTTGGGACCCAAGAGAAAATATTATCACTTGACAGAGGATGGCAGGCTGTATCTGAAAAGCTTTTATGACAACTGGAAGGAAATTACTGCTGCTGTAGAACGAATTTTTGAATAGGAGGATGAGATATGGGACTTTTTTATAATAATTACCAAAAACTACGCCAGGAGAATATTGATAACAGCCTGGAATTGAGCGATGCCAATTATGCCATGCTTGACAGAATGATACAGTACATTTCTGCACATAATATCTCTTTATTTGAACTGGAAGTTGTGAAAAAGGATTTGATTGGTCTTGCCGCACAGGCAGAGAAGAACCAGGGATCACTAGAAGATATGCTTGGTGTGCCGGAAAGGGAATTCTGCAATACTTTGATGGAAGGTGCAATGAAGAAAAATCATTTTGAACACTTTCTTCTCTCCCTTAAGGATATGGCAGTGATTATATGCATTTTTCATCTTACGTTTTTCATAGCGGACGGATGTCCGAAAAATTATGGCCTTACATGGAGCGTACTCTCTTATGGAATCATCATCGCTTTTTTACAGGACTTCATCCAGCATACGCTCCAAAAAAGAATTATCTACAACCGACATGCAAAGAAATGGAAGGGTCTTATCTATACAGTCTTCTTCCTTCTACTCTTAGTTTGGCTCATATTGCCTTTAGACAGCTTTGTAATCCATGGAAATGGCTGGGGAATTACCCTGACAGTCGTTGCTGTAACAGCAGTATTTTTCTTCGGCAACAACTTATACTGGGATCTTCAATCCCGGAAATATCATTGGGAATAAACGTATCCTGGATTCAGTCCGCAAAAAAATTTAAAAAATTAGCACTCACCTATTGACAGTGCTAACATAATGTGTTATATAATAACTATAACAAATAAAACAAAGCAAACCAGCCGGAAATTCTGACAGTCACTTGCCAGAAAATCCTTATCCGGCAAGGCATATATTCAAGGAGGAATGACTTATGTTACTTGCAAACAGAGGAATCAATACTTTATTCGATGACATGTGGAACGACCCATTTTTCACCCGTTCTTATGAACGATCTTCTTCTCAGGTTATGAGGACAGACATTCACGAAAAAGACGGCAATTATGTAGTAGAAATGGAACTTCCGGGATACGCAAAAGAAGACATTAAAGCAGATTTGAAGGACGGATACCTTACCATTACTGCTCACAAGAATGAGACAAAGGAAGAGAAAGATGCCAAAGGAAACTGCATCCACAAAGAACGCTATACCGGAACCTGCAACAGAAGCTTCTATGTAGGCGAAGAGCTGACACAGGAAGATATTAAGGCAGCTTTTACTGACGGTGTATTAAAACTGCAATTCCCGAAGGAAGTAAAGAAACAAGAAGAGCAGCCGAAGCTGATTACTATTGAATAAGAATCCCTTGAGAAAACCAGGGAACCGGAATTTCCGGCTCCCTGGTTTTTTTTATTTCAGTATTCTTATTTTCCCAATAAACGGCAATTCCTTCCTCTCTCCTCTGCACGCTGTCACAATGCCCACAATCATTAAAATAAAGCACGCAAAACTCAGGATATCAAACACCCAGGAGAACACACTGCCGCCAAAGTTAATCCACGAATGCAGCCCAAATATCCAATCTCCATCCAGAAGGTCTATGACACTTGATACAATGAACAGTACCAATCCCTGATTTGCATGGAATTTTGCATACTCTGAATTCTTGTTTCTTGCAAGCAGCGGGATAAGAACAAGAATCCCTATGTAAGATACCACTCCCATTCCCTTGTTAGCACGGACGTCCTGCGGATCAAAATACGCTGTTCCATCTTGCTGTGTGTTGTTTTCGTCTGCACGCCTGTATTCCTGATAAGGATTAAAAACTTCCTGATCCTCTTTTCTGTCGGGCACAGGAATCTCTGCCCCACATTCCGGGCAGAAGCGCATACTATCGTCTACCTTCGCCCCACATTTTACACAATATGCCATTCTTCATTCTCCTCCGTATCTTTCTATCCTGCATCTTAACCCAGATTGCGGATTTTGAAATCCCGGCTTGCCTCTCTTTGCTGGTCTTTCTTAGCAATGTCCTGCCGCTTATCATAAAGCTTCTTACCTTTTGCAAGCCCAATCTCGACTTTTACCAGGCTGCCTTTAAAATATACCTTTAAAGGCACAATAGCAACACCTTTTTCCTTAATTTTTCCGAAAAGTTTATTAATTTCCGCTTTATGCAGCAGAAGCTTCCGCTCCCGCAAGGGATCTTTATTAAAAATGTTCCCTTTCTCATAAGGGCTGATATGCATTCCATAAATAAATACTTCTCCTTTGTCGATTCTAATAAACGACTCTTTAATACTGCATTTGCCCATACGCAGGGACTTCACCTCCGTGCCGGCAAGTGAAATTCCTGCTTCATAGGTATCCAGGATAAAATAATCATGGTATGCTTTTTTATTATTGGCAATCATTTTCATACTGCTCTTCGCCATCATCCATTTCTCCTTCATCTATAATCTCAAAATCAATGGTCCGTGACAGGCGGTCCGTCCCAATCACCCGAACATACACTTTCTGTCCCAGCTTATATACCTTACCTGTATGCTCTCCTACCATCTCACAGCGGTCTTCATAATAATCGTAATGGTCGTCATACATATTCGCCACATGCACCAGACCCTCCACCGTATTAAGAAGTTCTACATAGATTCCCCATTTAGTAATACCGGAGACTACACCCTCGAAGGTTTCTCCGATACGTTCTGCCATATATTCCACTTTTTTCAGCTTAACGGTCTCCCGTTCTGCTTCTTCAGCCCTGCGCTCCGTCTCGCTGGAATGCTTTGCTACTTCCGGCAAAATACTCTGGTAATGTTCTATCTTCGCCGCATTCATTCTTCCCCGCAGGTTATCCTTGATAATCCGGTGAATCTGCAAATCCGGGTATCTCCTTATAGGCGAGGTGAAATGGGTGTAGTAAGGCGCCGCCAGCCCAAAATGCCCGGTATTTTCAGGCGTATATTTTGCCTGCTTCATAGAACGAAGCGCCAGGCGGCTAATTAAACTCTCTTCCGGTCTTCCCTCTGCCTTTGTCAACAGCTTCTGCACTTCCTTGGGACGAATCTCATTTACACCAATATGCATGGTATACCCAAAATTATTAATAAATGTGGCTAGTTTCCTCATCTTTTCTTCATCCGGCGCTTCGTGAGTCCGGTACACAAAGGGAAGTTCCTGCCAATAATAGTCTTCTGCCACCGTCTCATTGGCAAGAAGCATGAAATCCTCGATAATCTTTGTCGCCACATTCCTGTCATAAGGCTTAAGCTCCAAAGGCCGTCCCTCTTTGTCAAGTACGATCTTCGTCTCCGGAAAATCAAAGTGAATCGATCCTCTCCTGTGACGCTTTGTCCGCAGAATATCTGCCAATTCTTCCATCAGCTCAAACATAGGCACCAGCTTTTCATACTTCCTGCTCTCCTCCGGATCTTTGTCTTCCAGGATTTTCTTCACACTGGTGTAAGTCATGCGCTCATCTACACGAATTACCGTCTCAGCAATCTCATGGTCGATAACATTCCCCTTTTTATCAACGGTCATAATGCAGCTAAGTGCCAATCGATCCACTCCGGCATTGAGGGAACAAATGCCATTAGACAGCTTATGGGGCAGCATGGGGATTACACGATCCACCAGATATACACTCGTCCCACGATTCAGGGCTTCTCTGTCAAGGGCGCTGCGCTCCTGCACATAATTTGTCACATCGGCGATGTGAACACCCAGAAGATAATGCTCTCCGTCTCTCGTAATAGAAACAGCGTCGTCTAGATCCTTCGCATCTTCCCCATCAATCGTCACCATCTGCCAGTCTCTTAAATCTTTACGCCCTGCCCGGTCAGCTTCGCTAACTACATCCGCCGTCCTCTCTGCCTGGTTCAGGACTTTTTCCGGGAATTCCACGGGAAGGTCATAACTTTTCACAATGGACAGGATATCGGTTCCCGGGTCATTGATATGCCCGATAATCTCCACGATCCTTCCCTCCGGCTTCTTATTTTCATCTCCCCAGGATGTCAGCTCTACTACTACTTTATGCCCGTTTACCGCTCCTTTGGCGTGCTCCACCGGAACAAACACATCCCGGGCAAACTTCTGGCTATCCGGAATCACAAATCCATAGTTCTTATCTTTTTGTATCCGGAAAAGTCCCACCAGCTTTGTTACGCCGCGAGATACCACACGCAGAACCTTTCCTTCCCTGCGTCTGCCTTCCGGCGCTTTTATAATCGCAATCTCCACCGTGTCGCCCTGGAAAGCTCCTCCGGTATCTTCCTCGCCGATGAAAATATCTTCTTCATTGTCTACAGTCACAAAGCCAAAGCCTCTGGGATGCGCCTGGTATACGCCCGTCAGCCTTTTTGCTTCGCCTTTGCAGTACTTCCCCTTCTTAGACAAACAGACCTTGCCTTCTTCTACCAACGCATCCATTACTGCTTTTAAATCTGCTTTCTGCTCCTTCGGAACCTGCAGCAAAACGGCAAGCTCCTTCAGTTTCATAGGCACATATATATCATCACACAGAAATTCATATATGATTTTTTTTCGTTTCTCAAATGTCTCATCCATTCTGCCACCCCTTTCCTACTTATCCCGCATCCATTCTCTCATATACACAAAGAGACACCCTTATTACAAGAGTGTCCCAACATCTTCAGATTCATACATACACTTCTTTAAGCAAATACATTCAAGTTCAATACTGCTGCCAGTACAACGAAAAGAATTGCTAAAAACTTCGTGGACTTTACAAGTGTTCCTTCCATGGAACGTCCCTTGTTCTGTCCCCAGTAAGTATCAGCCATACCACCGATCGTCCCCAGTCCTGCTGACTTACCTTCCTGTAATAATACGATTACCGTCAATGCGATACAGTCTATTGCAAACAAAATCATCAATACCATCTTCAGAATTTCCATCTTTCACACCTCCTGTGGTTAAACCACGTATATTCTAGCACAAGCCTCCGAATATATCAAGAGATTCCAGTTACTTTTTCGTTAATATTTTTGCATTACTATTCAGACTCCTGAAATGGATTTTCATATTCCGCAATCTCACTAAGCCTTTCTTCAATCCTCAGAAGCTGATTGTACTTGGCAACACGCTCGGAGCGGCAAGGCGCCCCTGTCTTAATCTGCCCGGTGTTAAACGCCACAGCAATATCCGCAATCAATGCATCCTCAGTCTCTCCTGATCGATGGGAGATAACCGCCCGGTATCCCGCTTTCTGCGCCATCTCAATCGCATCAAAAGCTTCCGTCAAAGTTCCAATCTGATTGACCTTCACAAGAACCGCATTGGCAACACCGCTCCTGATTCCCTTTTCCAGACGTCTGGTATTTGTAACAAATAAATCATCACCCACAAGCTGCATATGCCGTCCCAGCCTGGTAGTCAGAAGCTCCCAGCCGTCCCAGTCCTCTTCATCCAATGGGTCTTCAATGGAAACAATCGGAAATTCTTCTGCCAGTTCTTCGTAATACTCAATCAGCTCTTCTGCCGAACGGATTACCTTGTGCCCATGCATTTTTCCTTCGCCTTCAAAAATATATTTCCGAAAGCTCTTCTCATACAATTCCGATGCCGCCACATCCAGTGCAATCACAACATCCTTGCCTGGCTGGTACCCGGCAAGTTCCGTCGCCTCCACAATGAACCGGAGCGCTTCCTTTGCATCCGGAAGATTAGGGGCAAATCCACCTTCATCCCCCACTGCCGTACTAAGTCCCTGCAGACGCAGCAGTTCCTTTAAGGAATGATAAACTTCCGCGCACATACGGAGTCCTTCTTTGAAGCAGCATGCACCCACAGGCATAATCATAAATTCCTGGATATCAATGGTGTTATCCGCATGCTTTCCGCCATTCATAATATTCATCATGGGAACCGGCATCTTCTTCGCATTGGTTCCGCCCAGATAGGAATACAGCGGAACCTGCAGCGCCTCTGCCGCCGCTCTTGCCGCTGCCATGGAGACCCCCAGCAAAGCATTGGCTCCCAGATTCTTCTTGTTCTCTGTCCCGTCCAGACGAAGCAGAACTTTGTCCAGATCCGCCTGGCAAAGTACATTCATCCCAACAATTGCGGGAGCGATCTTCGCATTCACATTGTCAACGGCTTGTTCCACTCCCAGCCCATTGTAGCGCTTCTCTCTGTCTCTTAACTCTACGGCCTCATATTTCCCCGTAGAAGCGCCGGAAGGCACGCACGCCCTTCCCAGATACTTCTCTGCGGCAAGCACTTCTACTTCTATCGTAGGATTCCCGCGGGAATCCAGAATTTCTCTGGCGTATACATCTGTAATCGGTAAAAATTTATACATAACATTTATTCCTCCTTCTGAGGAATTAGTATTACCGGATTCCAGATGAACAATGCAGCCGGATTTATCCGACTATCAGACCCTCCGCTTCCATCACGTCAACCACCTGCATAACATATTTGTCACACAGTTCGTCGGTTGCCGCCTCTACCATCACACGGATTACCGGTTCTGTGCCGCTCTCTCTTACGAGAATCCTTCCATCATCTCCCAGAGCCGTGGCAACTGCGTCCACAGCCTTCACGACTTCCGGATTCTCCCGCGCCGTCTTCTTATCAGCCACACGGACATTCTTCAGAAGCTGCGGATAAATCTTCACCGGCTCCGCCAGCTTGCTAAGGCTGGTTTTCTTCTCTAACATAACTTCCATAATCATAAGAGAAGTCAGGATTCCGTCACCAGTGGTCGCATGCTTGCTGAAAATAATGTGTCCGGACTGCTCGCCGCCCAGAGAGAAATTATTATTTACCATATTTTCATATACATATTTATCGCCTACAGCGGTTTTCTCATACTTAAGCCCGATTTTGTCACATGCCTTGTAAAGCCCCAGATTAGACATGATTGTTGTAACAATCGTATCGCCGTTCAGCCGTCCGTTCTCTTTCAGATATTTTCCGCAGATGTAAAGAATCAGATCTCCGTCTACTACATTCCCTTTCTCGTCCACAGCAATACAACGGTCTGCATCCCCGTCGTAAGCAAATGCAATATCCAGCTTCTTCTCTTTTACAAATTCCTGCAATACTTCAATATGTGTAGAACCGCAATCCCGGTTAATATTCGTCCCGTCCGGCTCGTTATTGATTACATATGTTTTGGCGCCCAGAGCATCATATACACTCTTTGCGATCATGAATGCGCTTCCGTTAGAACAGTCAAGCCCGACTCTTACATTCTCAAAAGAACGGGTAGCAAGGGAAATCAGATAGCCGATATACCTGTTACGTCCCGCTGAATAATCTGTAGTCCGCCCGATATTCTCTTTTACCGCAAGCGGAAGTTCCCCGATTTCTCCATCAATATATGCTTCTATTTTCTCTTCTACTTCCGCTTCCAGCTTATGTCCCTTTCCATTGATTACTTTGATACCGTTATCATAAAATGGATTGTGGCTCGCGGAAATCATAATGCCGCAGTCAAATTCTTCGGTTCTTGTCACATAGGATACACTTGGAGTCGTCGTTACATGCAGCAGACAGACATCCGCTCCCGACGCCGTAAGTCCGGCAACCAGAGCATACTCAAACATATAGCTGCTGCGTCTGGTGTCTTTCCCGATTACGATTCTTGCCTTGTGGTCCTGCCCATAATACCACCCAAGGAAACGTCCTACTTTAAATGCATGTTCAACCGTTAATACCTTATTTGCTTCTCCACGGAACCCATCTGTTCCAAAATATTTGCCCATATTTATTCTCCTCATATACTCATTTCATCGTCTTGCCGACCTTTATACGCCTGGCATAATCCCAAGCCCTCTAATTATATTATTTTCCGAATAAATATACAACTATTTTTGACAAAAAAGGATACATCTTGCCACAAATAACCCGTTTGCCGATGCCTGCTGCAGTCCTCTTGTTATGGATGCCCCGTCTCCCATTACACGCAGTCCCTTTATATTCGTCTCAAATTCCTTATTTACAATCACTTTGTTAGAATAGAATTTTACCTCTACGCCATAAAGAAGCGTTTCGTCGCTGGCAATCCCCGGTGTTACCTTATCTAACGCCTGTATCATCTCATCAATCGCTACCATGATACGGTGGGGGAACACCAGTGACAGATCTCCCGGCACAGCATCTTTCAGCGTAGGCACAATGTTATTGCGCAGCAGCCTTTCCTGTGTGGTTCTTCTGCCTCTGCGGAAATCCCCGTATCTCTGCAGCAAAATTTTGCCGCCGGAAAGCATATTCCCCAACTGCGCGATATGCTTGCCATACTCAATCGGCGTCTTGAACGGTTCCGTGAAATTCTTGGATACCAGCAACGCAAAATTCGTATTATTCGTCTTTAAATCCTTTGATTTATACGCATGGCCGTTTACAACCGCAAGACCATTATCATAATACTCGGTGGCCACTTCACCGGAAGGATTGGTACAGAACACCCGGACTTTATCGTCAAAGGTTGGTGTATAATATACCAGCTTTGCCTCATACAGCTTTTCATTCAATTCCTTCATGATTTCATCCCGGACTTCTACCCTGACACCCACGTCAACTGTACCGTTCTTCGTCCCGATGCCGTGCTCCCTGCAGACATGGGAGAACCATTCCGATCCTTCTCTCCCAATCCCCGCAACAATCTCCGGAGCATAATAAGAATCCCCTTCTTCCGTTATGACACCTTTTGCTATGCCATTTTCTACAATGATATCCTTCACCATAGTCATAAAAAGAATCTCTACGCCGCTAGAAAGCAGATGTTCCTGAAGCCTTGTATAGATCTTATATCCTTCTTCCGTCCCCAGATGGCGGATTGGGCATTCAATCAGCTTTAAGTTCGCACGGATTGCTTTCGTACGGATTTCTTCGATTGCCTTCCGGTCTTCCACACCATACACCTTTTCATCTGCCCCGAATTGCAGATAGATACGATCCGCCTCCTGTATCAGCTCTGCTGTCTTCTCATATCCAAGGATTTCCGGCAGGGTTCCGCCCACATCCGGTGACAGGGATAATTTCCCATCAGAAAATGCCCCCGCCCCCGCAAATCCGGTTGTAATCGAACAAGGCTTACATCCTACGCACACCTTCGTCTTCCTTTTTGGACAATTTCTCTGCTCAATGGAACGTCCCTTCTCTATCATAAGAATTTTAAGATCCGGTCTCTCTTTTATCAATTCATATGCGCAAAAGATACCTGACGGTCCCGCGCCGATAATAATCACATCATACTGGTTCATAGTGCTGCCTTCCTTCCCTGCATACTTAACTTTTTCCACCCATCAATTCGGCAAACGAATGTGTCATTAAAAACTGATACATATCCAACGCTTCATCTGCACTGATCTTATATTCTTTATCCAAAATCCAGATTTTAATTCCATTTACCATAGTAATCGCATGAAACTTCATAAAAACTTCCTTGCTGATGGACTTTTCAAAACCATGCATATCTATCGGATGCAGTTCAAAAGCAGTCTGAATGATCGAGTAAACTTCATGAACCAACATTTCTTCAAAGGAATTCTGCCCCTCCACTTCAAAAGCCCTGACGTAATACTGCCGCTCCGCCTCCAACTTTCGAAAAATCATCTTGACCGCTTCTCTCTGCATATTCATATGGATTAATTCTCTCGCCCCAATAAAAACATCCTGCTCAAGAAGCCACTCCATTACTTCATATTTATCCTGGAAATAATTATAAAATGTTGGACGAATTACTCCCGCGCCATCTGTAATCATCTTAATTGTAATCTTGTCAAACGGCTTTTTCTGCATCAGCTCTTTGAAGCTTTCTCCCAGAAGTCTCTTTGTCATCTCGCCTTTACGCTCCATGTAATCACCTTTCGTATTCATGCCGGAATCCGCGTTTCGTATCTATTATAACACACTTTTCGATTTTGGGTACCGGGAATCAGCCAGCTTTATATTTAACGCCTGTAATTACTGTAATTTGCCTGATGATGCGGATGTCCGTCCCAAAGTTTCTCCGCTGTTTCCTGCCAGTTCTTTGCATATTCCGCACATTTACCACAAAGATGTTCTGCACTTTCCGGTGACTGCAGATCCGTAGAATGCGCGCCGGATTTCTTCACCATTTCCTGCAAAATCTGCGGATTCTCCAGCATCGGACAAGGCTGCAGATGATTACAGTTAAAAGGCTGCCTGTCTCTATATTCCATGAACAGCGGCTGCATCAATGCTTTCAGCAGAGATACCTGCCTGATATTTGCACCGGAATAATGAATAAATACACAAGGTTCCACATCACCATTTGGATTAATATGACAGTAATTCCGCCCACCTGCTATGCAGCCTCCGACAAATTCTCCGTCATTTTGAAAATCCATGGCGTAAATCGGTTTTCCGCCTTCCATCCCCCGGATTTCACGCACCCTGTGGTACATATACTCCCTCTGTTCTTTTGTAGGAAGCAATTCCACCGCCGCATCATTTCCTACCGGCATATAATGGAAATACCAGGTAAAACGGCACCCCTTCTCAATAATCAGATCCAGGAACTCATCGGACGTTACCGTCTCCACATTCTTACTGGTATAACAGATAGAGGTACCAAATATCTGTCCATTGGCCTTCAGCAAATCCATGGCTTTCATAACCTTATCGAACACTCCGCTGCCTCTTCTTAAATCATTTACCTCCTCAAATCCTTCCAGGCTGATAGAAAGAGATAAATTGCCCACTCTGCGCATTTCGTTACAGAATTCTTCGTCCACCAGTGTTCCGTTGGTAAACGCATGGAAAGCGCAATCGCTATGCTTTTCACACAATCTGATAATATCTTTCTTCCTTACCAGCGGTTCTCCTCCCGTATACATATAAAAATAAATTCCCAGTTCTTTTCCCTGCGTTATAATGCTGTCCATCTCTTCGTATGTAAGATTCAGCCGGTTACCGTATTCCGCCGCCCAGCATCCGGTGCAGTGAAGATTGCACGCACTGGTAGGATCCATCAAAATCAGCCACGGAATATTGCAATGATATTTTTCCCGCATTTCCCGGATCGTTTTCGTCCCATGGATAGCTGCTTCATAACCCAAGTTCAGCGCTGTCTGTTTTATCACATGGGGATCTACCTCATCCAGAATCCGATTCACATATTTCATCCATTTGCCATCCGGATTCTGAATCAGCTTCCTTGCCCCATCATACGCTTCTTTTGGAAATTGTTTTCCGACGTACTTTTCCGTCAAATCCACCATATCCAGAAATCCTTTTTCCCTGTCCTTATTCACATGGCGCAGTACCATGTCGATTGCCGTTCCGTATGTAGCCCTTGCTGCCTTATGTGTAAGTGTTCCCATTATTTTTTCCTCCTTTTATATCCCAAAATGAATGATAATATCAACTGCCGCCAGAAATAAAAGCGTTCCTCCTACCCAATAAGCTTTCTTATTATGCTGCAGTCCCAGTCTGTATCCAAAATACACTCCAAAAATCACCTGTATAACGGTTACCGGAAACATTAAAAGCTCTTCTGCTATAATCCGGGTATCCAGAATGCCAAGTCCCACGCCTGCCAACAGCGCATCAATACTTGTTACAACGGAAAGTCCCGCCGTTGCTTTCCAGTTGATGGTATCGCACCGCTTTTCCAGTACTGTCTCCTCCCTTATGCCTTTTACCAGCATATAAACGCCCAGTCCTGCAAATATCAGCACTGAAAACATTTCCCACCGGTCGGCATATCTTTCCAGCCGGCCGTTCCAAAGCGCCGGAACCAGAGCGATAAGATTACCCACTGCCATGGCAAAAAGCTGCATCCCGCCAAACAGCAGACACAGGCAGCACAGATTTTTTTTATTAATTTTGGAAAATCCGGCTCCCATATAAGCTGACACAACAAACACATCGATGGATAAACCAATCGCTACCAGAAGTACCTCCCACACATCCATATGTCCTCACCTGCCTTTATACAGTATTCTAATAATCAGGAAAAAAGAATGAAATCTACAATCAAATGATTTGGTTCAGAAAAAAAGACATTTTCAGAAATTTGTCATATTTTGACGACGTTTCAGAATAAAATGTAAAAATTACTTAATAACAAGACGCAGAGACGGGATCCCCGTCTCTGCTCTATCTCCTGCCGTTTCTTAGTGATGGAATAAACGAATCCCGGTAAACGCCATTACCATACCGTACTTATTACATGTAGCAATCACATTATCATCCCGCACAGAACCTCCCGGCTGGGCAATGAATTTCACACCACTCTTATGGGCGCGCTCAATATTATCGCCAAATGGGAAGAAAGCGTCCGAACCAAGCGCAACATTTTCCATCTTATCAAGCCATGCCCGCTTCTCCTCTCTGGTAAATACTTCCGGCTTTTCCTTAAATGTATTCGCCCACACATCGTCTCCCAGAACATCCATATATTCCTCTCCGATATAGAGATCGATAGCATTATCCCTGTCGGCACGTCCGATACCTTCTTTAAACTGAAGTCCCAGTACCTTCGGAGACTGTCTCAGCCACCAGTTATCCGCCTTCTGCCCTGCAAGCCTGGTACAATGGATTCTGGACTGCTGCCCGGCGCCGATTCCGATTGCCTGTCCGTCCTTCACATAGCACACAGAATTAGACTGTGTATATTTCAAAGTAATCATAGAAATGGCAAGGTCAATCTTCGCCTGCTCCGTCATATCCTTGTTCTCAGTCACAATATTATCAAAGAACTTCTCATCTATATTCAGTTCATTCCTTCCCTGCTGGAATGTAATTCCATACACTTCCTTGTGTTCCAGCGGGGCAGGCTGATACTCAGGGTCAATCTGAATGATATTATAATTTCCCTTCTTCTTCCCCTTCAATATCTCCAATGCTTCCGGCTCATATCCCGGTGCAATCACACCATCAGACACTTCTCTTTTAATCAGCTTTGCCGTATCTGCGTCACAGACATCAGACAGTGAGATAAAATCGCCAAAAGAAGACATTCTGTCTGCTCCTCTTGCCCTGGCATAAGCACATGCAAGGGGAGAAAGTTCTCCCAAGTCATCCACCCAGTAAATCTTCGCCAAGGTATCCGAAAGAGGAAGCCCTACTGCCGCGCCAGCCGGAGACACATGCTTAAAAGAAGTCGCTGCTGGAAGCCCGGTTGCTTTCTTAAGCTCACTTACCAGCTGCCATCCATTAAATGCATCCAGGAAATTAATATACCCGGGCCGTCCGTTCAGAACCTGAATCGGAAGCTCACTTCCATCTGCCATGTAGATTTTCGATGGTTTCTGATTCGGGTTACAGCCATATTTTAATTCTAATTCTTTCATCTTATTCGCTCCTTTGGATTTATTTATTCTTATTTATAATCTTAGACTCATACTTTCCGGTAGCAATATCAATATAACGCACGAACAGAGACACCTTATTTTCTTCATTCAGGCTGTTCCACAGCACGTCTGCAAAGGCTTCCATATCATCTGGTATGGCAATTAACTTAGGTTCTCCTTCAAAACTTGGAAGCGGATTCCCATCATGCATATAAGTATGGATAAAATGCCCCTCGCCGGCTGCTGCGTCCTCGTAAGCAAACGTATAGCGATTGCAGCTTGCCGGATTACCATGATTGCTCTTCAGGATAGACATTGCGTAACTGTATTTCCCATTCTCCACATGCATAATACCGGAAATACGCGGCGTATAGTTCGGTCCATCCGGCTCAAACTCACGGCTTCTTAAGGACTGCTCGAATGTCATCTGCTTGTCCATTCCCTCATAAATTGTATCTGTCTGATCGCCATTCGTTACGATTGTTTTATTCCCAAGCACACGAACCGGAGCATAAATAATCAAACTTGGATCTGTAAGTTTCGACTCATCAAATGCCTGCGTCCGGATTCCTTCTCCATCCTCTACAAATATACGGTTACGGCTGTTCTCACTTCTTCCCATAATAAAATAGGCAGCGACCGCCTTCGTCCCATCCGCACTTCGGCCAATAATAATCCCTCTGCCCGGATACGAATTTTCCTGTAATTCCTTTTCAATCTTTAACATTTCCATGAATCCCTTCTCCTTTTTAGTCGTTCTCACTGGTTTCCCTACACTTCTATTATATAAAAAAGGTTCTCCTTTTTCTACCCCTAAAAATAAATGTACAGCAAAATCCCCGGAACCGTTTCGGCTCCGGGGATCTGCTACTTACGAAAGGGTTAAGCCGTACGGGGTTCCCCTTAAGGCTTCATTGTACTTCCTTTCTTATTCTATAATATTTTTCATACTTTTACAGGTATATATTTTTTAAAAAGGAGAAAATATTTTAGATTACTCTGGAAATATTTCTTCTGCAGATATGGCTACAGATTCCTTTTTCTGTATTCCAGCGGCAGCATCCCCGTCTTTTCTTTAAATACTTTGCTCATATATTTCGGATTTGCATACCCTGCCTGTTCGGCAATCTGATTTAATTTCAGGTCCGTCGAAAGCAAAAGCGCTTTCACTTTATCAATCCGGTAAGTACGAATAATCTCAGAAAATGTCGCACCCGTCTCCTTCCTGATCATGGTGCTCAGATATCCGTCGGATACTCCCAGCTTCCTTGCTGCTTCCTGAAGTGTAAGTCCCTGATTATAATATTCCGCAATCAGCCTTTTTGCCCTCTCGGCAAGAAGCCCCTTCTTCTCCTCCGCCACATACTCCCGGTCTGGCAATATCCTCTGGAAAAACTCCCGGAAAGCTCCCTTAATCTCATCCGCCGTAACCGCATTCTCTACCGACTGGAAGAGAATCTGAACCGGCTGTTTCTTCATATTCAATATCCCCTCTGTCTTTGCAGAGTTCAGTACAATATAGGAATATCTCAGGCAAGCCTCTTTCACTTCTCTGGGCTCACATCCCCGAATCGTACGTTCATCAAAGAACGCTTCGCAACATCTTGCAAATTCTTTCTCATCCCGGTTAAGAACCGCTGTCTTTACCCTGTTCTCCAGCTCTATTGGATAATGCAGAGGTCTGAGTTTCATCTTCTTCACCTGATCATATTCCAGAAACGTATTCCGCCCAATGGTGATATTATAATCCAGAATGCCATACACCCCGGCGCTTGCCTTCTGAAGTTCATCAATCCCCTCACAAAAGCGGAATGCAGCCACTGCCTTCTTCTTCGTCTGTGCCTCCAGCATAGGCACAATATTCCGACGAAGATAGCTGACTGTTTCCTCCATTGATTTCAAATGATACAAAACCGTCAGAACCAGCCGTTTATCCGGATAATTGAAAGTACAATTTCCAAACAGCCCGCTGTTTACTCCCAATCTTTTCAGCCCATCTTCCACAGCAGCCGCGTATTCCTTATAAGCGTCCCCAAGCCACACTACAAAAATCCCAAGTGTTTCCCGCACATCAAACCCTTCGTTCAACCGAAGAATTTCTTCCACATGTTCGTCGCACCCCGCCTGTCCGGCCAGCGCCGCTTCCAGGATTCTCTCCAGCGAATATCGTTCCTTCTCCATCTGCTTCTTTTTAAACCGCATCTCTGCCCGCTTTAACGCTCCGGATAATTCCGGCATCCGCACCGGCTTCAGCAGATAGTTCACTACGCCTAATTCCATGGCCGTACGCACCGAAGAAAATTCTGCATTCTCTGTCAGGATAAGTGCCTCGCAGGCATTTCCTTCCTTTCGCAGCCTTCCCAGCATCTCCAATCCCCGGCCGCCGGATAGATCCACATCAATTATCACCAGATCCGGCTGTTTCTTCCGTATCAGCTCCATTCCACTCTGCTCGTCTGTAACCGTGCCGATCAATTCATAATCCGGATTAATCATGTGCAACATCTCATCCATCCCCTGCTGGACTGATTCTTCATCCTCTGCAATCACAATCTTCATTTGTATCCTCCTGTCTGACTCAAGCTGTCTCTTTGTCAAAGCGGACAAGTCCGCCCTGAACTTCCTATATTAGAACATAGGAACGCGAGAACTTTCCTATGTTCTAACAAAGCACACAGCAGTCTTTGCCGTGTGCCCCATTGCATTCATTTTATCTAATTCTTTTCATGGACATATAACTTATCCTCGTCACGAATCAGAATTGTACCAACGCCTACTACGCTGAAGAACTCCAGAAGCAGCGCATGCTCAATTCTCCCATCCAGAATATGTACCCGGTTTACACCCTGCTCAACTGCCTGCAATCCACGTTCAATTCTGGAAATGACGCCTTCCGTCACCCATCCATCCTCCAAGAGCTTTCGAATCTCCGGTATCGTAAGCCTGCTATACACCTCTGTCCTATCCACATCCCTCCAGATTCCTCTGTGGGAAGACAGATACACCAATTTATCCGCCTGAAGCTTCACAGCAACTTCCAGCGCCGTATCTTTCGGGTCAATTACCACATCTTCATTATCGATATCATTCGGAACAATCACTGGGATATACCCATTATCTAACGTCATATGAAGCGTCTGGAGATCGACCCCGCAGATTCCAATGGCCTTCGTCCCACACAACTCCAGAAGCTTGGCAACCCTCTTATTCTCACGGAACTTATCTACTCCCATCGGAGTATCGTGAATAACAACCGGCTTCATTCCTACCGTCTTCAAAAGTGCAATATCCTGCATCAACTCCTGCTCCGCCACCGGACTTAAATATTTCCGGCAGCCATACTCGATTACAACTATCTTATGGTTAAAATCACGGATGTAAGGCAATGCGTCAATCAATATCCCCGCCTTATGCTCTGCCATCTCCAATAACCGTTCTTCCATTTTCTCCTCCCGCCTAAAACCTCCGGATAGCGTCTTCATCGCTGTCTCCGGTATTTTCTATGGATTTAATCACAACATAATATCCTGTATTTTCATTCACCTTCACATAGACTCTGTCATTCACCTTATGCCCGAGAACTGCCTTCCCCATGGGAGACTCTATACTAATCTTCCCATTCAGAGAGCTTCCCCTCACAGAAGTAACCAACTTAAAAACCTCCGTCTCATCTTCATCTTCAAAATAAACCTCTACCGTATTATTCATTCCGACTTCATCATCCGCTGACTTTTCTGACACAATCTGTGCTGTCTTCAGCATTCTCTCCAGATAACGGATCCGGCTCTCATTCTGGTTCTTGTCCTTCTTTGCTGCATGATATTCAAAATTTTCACTTAAGTCCCCATGCGCCCGTGCTTCTTTTACCGCTTCAATCGCTTCTTTTCTCACGACCAGCTTCCGGTACTCAATCTCTTCCTTTATTTTCTCAACATCATGCTCCGTCAACTGCTCCCGCATGAATCATCCCTTCCTTATACCTTCATTTATTTCCCATACTATATTACATCATCTTTCCACAACTTACAATCACTAAATCAAATCATATACTTTCACACCCGCATCCTGCATCACATTTATCACACGCCAGACATAACTATCCTTCCCTGCCTCCTTAAGATGCTGAATCTCTATCTCTGTCTCCGGCATCTCTGTCAGGCAATCATACAGGGCGTCCAGATTATTTCCATAATACTCCGGCAGGTTCAGTTCTGCTTTCAAGCAGGCATGGGCATCCTCCCTTGTCTCCATCCGTGCAGCATCTAATACATATCGCATCTTCCTATTCCTCTCCGTACAGCAGTTCAAAAGTTTCATAATGATCTTCCGTATAATAAATCAGTCCATCGCCGGAATATACAATCCTCTTCGCTCCCCGGTAACCTCCGTCCGTATCAATGTCACATTCATAGTACTTCCGGCCTGATGCCTCCGGAAGGATCCCTTCATAATTTCCAAAATAATCTCCGCCGATACTCTTGCCCGGCGCAACCTCGCCAAGATTTCCTTCCTTACTATCCCAGCCCATCGCTTTCGCTTCCTCTTTGGTAATGTAATTATCCGGCAAGCAGCCATAACGATTTAAATACGCAGCTACTTCATCCTTCGACGTATATTCGCCCGACTTCTCCACCTTCACTTCTGACACTCCGGCTCCGCCTGCATCGTCTGCAGTATCTAAAAAACCGGCACAACCTGTCAGCACATACAGTACCAGTGTCACAACCAGTAATAGAATCTTCCTAAATCTTTTCATAATAAATGCCTCACCTCTCCAAATTAATATTTGAAGCCTCTAATTAAATATCTCTCTCACAACAACATTAAGCTGTTCTTCAAGTTCTCTAACGCTGGCGTTGGAATTGCGTTTAAATTCGTCATGTATTTTTTTAGAATACTTAACAATTTCCATATGTATTTGATTATGCGAATCAAATTCCGGAATAGCCAAATATTTTAAAACGTCTACTCCACGGTTGGTAGATATAGCATAGCCATCAATTACTTTTACTATATCTTCAGCATTTATGATTCCGCAAACATAATATGCTTCCTCTGCATTTTCCAAACCAAGCATAAGAACTTTGGAATCCACAACTATTGTTTTATCCTCACTAAATAAATTTTCATCAGCATCCGGAACAGACTCTAAATAAGAACCAACCACTACTGCCGACATACTTCCCGTTTGTTCCTTCCACAAAACCTTATATGGAGCATATGTGTACTCTCCCACATTATCCAACCGATAATACGGCTGTGTATTCGCATTGAAGAACTTTCCGTTTTGTTTCCGGCTTGCTAAAAGCTCATCGTGATAATAGAATAGCCACTCGCTGGTTTTCGGAGCATTTTTTTCAAGTTCTTTAACCGGAACTCCATATTTATACGCAGCGGTATGCGGAACCAGCATATATTCGTTAGACTTGACTTGCCATTTTGCAATATTCCTTCCGCCAAGCATCGGATACACATAGGTTTCTTCAACCTTTTCTTTATGAATGCCTTTTTTAATAAAGTCCTTGCGCCTTTGCCTTTCTATACAATTTTCAATCAATAACAATCCGTCACGGCTTTTTATGGGCTTCTTCAATAGATATACCCCTTTTGCTCCCGCCGGTTCAATCCCTTTTCTTCCGCTATAAAATCTTTTTTTAGAAGAATCCAAAACTTTATTAGCAAAGTCCATATCCTCTAATGTAAGCCAGGAAGATTGCTTATCATTACCATCTACCGGTTGGGCAGATAAAACATGCGAAGTCAATTTTTTTTCAACATCTGCCCATTTTGCGTGAGAATCCAAGGAGGATTTTCTCCCCACTTGTTTCCAAACTCTATAGGTGTGCATAGGATATTTCATTTCTGTGCCTTTTGTAATTTTAATTGCAATCGTAGGAATCGTAAACAACTTAACATTTGAAAAATCATCTACCATACTTACAGCAAATGGAACATTTTGCCCAAAACGAGTAATCGAGAACTTTCGGAACCCCTCTCCGCCTTTTGTCGATTTCAGGAAGGACGCAGGGAGTAAAAATACCATGCTGCCATTGTTTTTAAGGTATTTATCAACAGCTACATAAGTTACAGCCATTCCAAAGTCATCGTGGGTTGTTTTTTTGTCATAAGCATTCTTCTCAAAAATGCCGTAACTTTTCCATATTTCTAATGTTCCTTCCCGGTAACTCTTACTCATTGATTTCCACGCAATCCACGGCGGATTTCCGACAACATAGTCAAACTTGTTCCCAATCAATATTGGTGCAAAACTGTTTCTCAAAATAATAGGCCAGAATGAATCATTTCCGGCACGATGTAATGTATAAAGCCGATTAAATAACTCTTCTACCACATCTTTATACCCGCTGTTGACATAACGATTTTCGGCTTTATTCCAAAAATCATCAAAATCGCATTTGTCATCAATACAATTACTTAACACCTTTAAAAACTCACTTGCTTTTGCATAGTCATCAAACTTGGGAATTTGAAATTTACCAATGGAAGTATTTATTGACAATGTTAATTTACTTTCTTCGGTATAAACCACCGGAGCAAGAATAGAATCGGCAATGTAAATCGGAATATTAACAGGGTCTGCGAAATCATCAAACACAGAATCTTCGCAGGACGAAAACAAAGCAAGAATATAATTTGCTTTAGCAGATACAACTGAAATAGGATTGATGTCAAATCCGATTATGTTGTGGGTGATTTTATCTATGTCGTCTCTTGACAACTTTCCGCCAGCTTGATTTACAATTCTTTTAATAGAGTGAGTCAAAAAAGTTCCTGAGCCGGCAGTCGGATCAATTAAAGTTTTCTTGATGTCGCCATGATATCCAACCATATCTAAAGCGTGTTCAACAATCCAATCAGGAGAAAAGTATTCTCCCATCAAGTGTCTCATTTCCGCAGGAATAAGTTCCATGTACACTTCCTGCAGAATATCTTGTATTTCTTCAGGCTTCAGGATATATGTACTCAAGTCAAACTGATTTACAACTTCCAGTATTTCATTGATTACTTTGGTGTCAAAATTATTTTCCGAACAAGTATAGGTAAACCATTCCATAAAGTGAGATTCAAAGAAATTACTCATGATTTTGTCAAGATTAGTTGACACATTTTCCTCAAGGATTTTGTACCCTATGCTGCTTCTTTCAGGGAATCATAGTATTGCTGTCGTTT
>NZ_JAOQJU010000037.1:8027-25561 GCF_025567385.1 Dorea acetigenes | reverse complement strand
CACCGCCAAAAGCTAATATATCTGCAATTTTCAAGGTTCCGATGGAGCCATTTTTTCAGCTCCATTTTTTCATAGACTACTTTACACTACCTTTATTTATATTTTATAATCTTTCATTAAAAATTTCATTAAACGCATAGTTTACGAAATTTATTCCCGACCTGTTCTTTTCATCTCATTGAAAACAAAAAAGCGGTTCGTGACACAGCATTTTCAAGCTGAACGCATCCTAAATCTGTTCTAACTTCTCATCCGTCTGTTTCTGATATTCCAACTGCTTCAATTCCACATTGCTGATACGCTCAAAAAGCAGAACATTGTTGGAGATAAAGCGACGCATCTCTACGAAAGTCCTCATAATACCGATACTTACATTTACGGCAACTTCGCTATGGAGAACACTTGCAAGCATAGATATTCCTTGTTCCGTAAAAACATAGGGTAAAGTACGTCGTCCACCATACCCGTTTTCGTTCAAGGGCTGTCGGGAAATAGACAGTTTTACGACTTTTTTGAAATTGGGCAACAGAAAATTAACTTCAGTTTCTTCGTCAAGAAATATGAGGGAAAACAGGAGCAGAAAACAGCTTAGCCTGGGAAGCACTTCAAAAAATCCAAACAAGGGGTTTTTGCGCCCTAAAATAAGGACTACAAAAAGGGAGAGACATTCCGTGAAAGGATTCGGAGCTTAAAAAAATGGCACCTGCCATTTCTGACAGATGCCTATGTAATCACATTATTATTTTTATAAATTAACAGTTTCCAAAAAGTCTTGAATCATCTTAAACGCAACACCCACATCTATCTGAAGCCAGTTTCTGTCTCCGGAATGCTCCACATTTCTTCTAAACTGACGATTTGAAAATGTAAGTGCTACCCTCTTGCGTACACCATTCATATCTTTTTCTCGCATTAATGGCTCGTCGATGATATACGCCCTAATGCAATCTGCAAGTCGTGACATATCCACATGATCTTTCAAATAGCAGAAATCAAAGATATCTTTATATCTTGTAGAAAGAGGGCCAAAGCGTAACAATGATCTTAGTTTCTCTGCAAAAATTTGCTCACAGGAATTAATCAACAGACTTGCTCCCTCATCATCCTTAATGATAATATATACATGTTTTCCGCTATACTCCTGTTGAGAAAGCTGCTCAATTTTGTTGCCTTTAATCTCAATTCTAATTCCTTCAAGACAATTCAATTTTGAAATAAAATATCGGATGGATTCGTCTTCCAATGAATATCTGATAAAATCCAAATCCAGGTCTTCCGTAGCGCGTCTCACATTCCCGGTAATGCTGCGCATCACAACGCCACCTTTTATGGTTACATTTCTTCCCAAATTGCTTCGTACAATTGCCTTAAGTACAATATCCTGACACACACGTGCATCTGCATTCCGTTCTGAATACCCAGCATCCCTATATTTCTCTGCCATCTTCTCCAAATTCATCTTTAGAGTACCTCCATCTGTAAAATTTCAAGCACCTTATTACTCTTTGGTGCCATCAATGCATAATCCTGAATTTTCTGCATATCCAATCTTGGAAGTAACTTACGGTAATTTAAGATAATTTCCTTATAATAATCAAAAGGCAACTTACTTTTATATCGCACAAGTTCAATCAGCATACGTTCTTTATTGTAAATCCGTATATCATACCCTTTATAATCAGCAGCTTCAATTCCTTCCTCGAAAAAGTCATCAGGAACAAAATACTGCTTCACTCTTTCATCTTTGATTTTAGTAGCATCACGGGTTGTTGCCAAATCACATTCATCCGGTATCACGTCCGTTAATCCGTGAAAGTAAAAAGCACTTTTCATTGTTACTACCGCATTCGGATATTTGTATACGAACATTGCAATTTCCGGGACATATTTCTTCTCCGAATATATTCCTTTTCCAACTTTGAACAGTTCGCCTTCTTTTATTTTTTTCTCAATAAAATAATCTGATCCATATTTTTCAAGACATTCCGCACGTGTTTTCATCGCTTCTGCCTCCTTATTTAGAAATTCATCCGCATTTTTTATTGTTTTGCGGATATTTTTCAAAATTAAAATCTATCAATCAAAATCCTCTTGTGTAGCAAGCTGTGCATACTTGCCGACATTTGAAAGTGTCTCATAGAATTCATTTTTATAAGGGCTGCTGCTACACAGTTTGAATGTGATATATCTTGCTGAACGAACTACTTTTGCAGCAATCTTCAGCAGTTTTTAACGGACGGTATCAATGCGTTGCTTTCAGACGTTTGCTGATAACACCAAGCGTCTAAACCAATTAAATATGTTATACGTAAAAGCATATACCTGCAGTCTGTTGGCATTTACCATTCTGGTATGACTGCTTACGGACACGAAATCAAAACCGGATTTGCTTTCTTCAATGTAAATTAAAAGGAGAACCGGACGCATCCGACTCTCCCAAGTACACTCCTTAGAGACGCACCGCTATTCACAACTTAACAAAGTCCACATCTCATAGGAATGTCTCTTCTTTACATGTCAGGGATATCTTTTAGTAAGATTTACCCCAGTATGCCATATGCTTTGCAGGTTTTCCGCACCAGATACATTTGTCTGAAATCATCTCTTCATCTTCAATCAGACATCTGGTTGCCGCGCCGCCGGTTACGTATTTCACTTCGCCTTCGCATTCCGGATCGCCGCACCAGCAAGCCTTTACAAATCCGCGGTTTGCCTTAAACTTCTCTATCATCTCGTCCATTGTTACAGCAGTGTCAATATGGCTGTTTAAGAATGCTTCTGCCTTCTTATACATATCCTGCTGAATTGTCTCTAAGATGTCGCGCAGCTTTCCTGCAATCTCATCCAGAGATACCACAATCTTCTCACGGGTATCACGGCGTACAACAATTACCTGGTTCTTCTCAATATCCTTTGGTCCAATCTCGATACGGGTAGGAATTCCGAGAATCTCCTGCTCAGAGAATTTCCATCCCGGACTCTTATCAGAATCATCGATTTTCACTCTGTAGCCTGCTTTCTTCAGTTCTTCTAACAGCGCATAAGCTCTGTCAAGCACGCCTTCTTTGTGCTGTGCTACCGGAATGACACGGCACTCTACCGGAGCAACATGCGGAGGCAGTACCAGACCGTCGTCATCACCGTGAACCATAATCAATCCGCCGATACTTCTGGTGGACCATCCCCATGAAGTCTCATAACAGCTGTGAGGCTGATTATTCTTATCTATATATTTAATATCAAATGCATCCGGGAATCCACTTCCGAAGAAATGGCTGGTTGCAGACTGCAGTGCTTTACCGTCATGCATCAGCGCTTCAATCGTGTAGGTATCCTGTGCACCTGCAAACTTCTCATGCTCTGCCTTCCTTCCTGATACGAACGGCATTGCCAGCGTCTCTCTGTAACAGTCTTCATATACATGCCACATCTGGATAGTTCTTTCTTCTGCTTCCTCGTAAGTTGCATGCAACGTATGTCCCTCCTGCCACAAGAATTCTCTGGAGCGGAGGAACGGCCTCGTCGTCTTCTCCCAACGGAGCACAGAATTCCACTGATTCCATACCTTCGGCAGATCCCGGTATGACCGTACGGTCTTAGACCACAAATCACAGAACAAGGTTTCTGATGTAGGGCGGATGCATAATCTTTCCTGCAGTCTTTCCATACCGCCGTGCGTTACCCATGCTACTTCCGGGGCAAATCCCTCAACGTGATCCGCTTCTTTCTCCAGAAGGCTTTCCGGAATCAGCGTCGGAAGATATACGTTCTCTACACCTGTTTCTTTAAACCGTCTGTCAAGATCCGCCTGAATCAGCTCCCAGATTGCATAACCATTCGGCAGGTAGTTCAAACATCCTTTTACGCTTGAGTAATCACATAACTCAGCTTCACGGACAACATCCGTGTACCACTGTGCAAAATTTTCATCACGAGGTGTGATATTTTTGACTAATTTTTCCTTTGCCATGTCTCTTTTCTCCTTTTCATTCCTGCGGAGCCCTTGCTCCACTTAATTCTGATGCGGGAAACAAAAAACGCCAGGCCTTTCGCTTCCCTCAAAGGGACCGAAAAGCTCGGCGGTACCACCCTAATTAACTGCGGCCCTTCCGCAGTCCTCTCTCATCACCATTAACGCTAATGTCACGCTGTGCTTTCGCACAGAGGCTCCAAGGTAGGTTCACTGCGCTTCTAATCAAAAATCTTTCAGCCAATGGATTCTCTCTCTGTAGGACTTCCGCTGCAATTACTATTCCTCTTCACTGCCACTCCGTCTTCTGCAACTATCATTGCCGACGGATTATTCAATTAAGGAAATTCTAATAAAATTACCGGCATTTGTCAAGAGGTTATTTCCCGATTTCATCCATTTGGCGTTCTATGTCTTCCTTCTGCCGTTCCAGTTCTTCCTTCTTCTGCAGATATTCCTGTTCAATTGCCCCTTTATCATTTTCCAATTGCTGCCTGTATTCCCCCGCTCCCGCAATATCCATTACCTGAAGACCACTTTCTTCCTGGTATTGTTTAAAATAACTCAGCATTGACCGGAACATTTTTTCATTATACATCTCATCTTCCTGCTGCCAGCCCACCGTATAAACAATGTTTGCCTTATTTTTCACGGCGTCATCCAGCCGGTACTTCGGCGTCTCTCCCTGCAGCCCGACCGCAGCCGGATGCCAGATTCCTCCTTCACCTGCGGCTGTATCCATTTCTCCGGCCTCCCCGTGATGCACCGCAGCCGCGAATCCATGGGCAAGCAAAATTTCGTCATATTCTTTAAGATATGTTTCGGACGGGAAATACATCACGCTGCTGCCGGGGACTCCCGTCTCCTGCATCTTTAGCGCTAATGCGCCCAGCCACGTGTACATATCATCGCCGCTCCACACAATACAAGTACTCCAGCCTGCCTGAATCAGCTCCTGGAACTGCTCCAGGCTCATATTTCCTTCTGTCCCCGGGAACTGCTGCTCTGACACTGCCAGAACGCCGGTATATCCATACTCTTCCATAATAGGGTACGCTTCTTCATATACCCGGGCATCCGGATGTGTAAAGAGCACTTCCGCCGTTCCTGTTCCTTCCATTTTAAGGGAATACTCCTCTTCCAGGTCGTCTATTTCCTGCTGAATCCGGTTCCACTCCACATCCAGCGGGCGAAGCAGCTTCTCCGCTTCTTCTCTTCCTGCAGCCTGCTCCTGCTGCGTCTGATAATCTCTCCATGTAAAAACCCCCAGGCATACGGCTCCTGCCAGACACACAATTCCTGCCACAGCTCCTGCTATTATTTTTAATTTACTCACACACTCATCCACCTTATCGAATCAAAATATATACAAAGAACATCAAATACACCAACAGGAAAAGTGCCCCTTCGCTCCTGCGTATCTCCCGCTTACTAATTGCCGCTATGTACACAACCAGGCTGGCAATAATCAAAATAAATGTATCATATACTGCCGTTACATCCAGTGTAATCGGTGTAATCACCGCAGACACGCCCAGAATCAGCAGAATATTGAAAATATTCGATCCCACAACATTGCCTACCGCAAGATCATTTTCTCCTTTTCCCGCCGCAACCATCGAAGTTACCAGTTCCGGCAGCGAAGTTCCCAACGCAACAATAGTAAGCCCGATAAAAGTCTGGCTCAGTCCAAACGCCGCCGCAATGTCGGACGCGCTGTCCACTACCAAATCTCCTCCCAGTGCAATTCCGGCAATACCTCCGACAATATACACCCCGCTTCTTAACGGACTCATTACTTTATAGTCTTCGTCCTGCACCTCCTTTCTGGAAGCCAGCGCAGACTTGACCGTCGCATACAAAAAAATGGCAAATAAAATGAGAAACAAAAGTCCTCCCAGTTTACCCAGAGAGAAGGATTCCGTCCCTTTGATAACCTTTGTAACGGAAAAATCAGAAACCAGAAGCAGAAGGATTACCGTGATAAATATGGAAAACGGAAACTCCTTCTTAAGCAGCGACCATTTTGCGTGTACCGGATTCACCAGCGCACAGCATCCCAGCACTACCAGAAGATTAAATATATTGGAACCCAGCACATTGCTGACCGCCAAATCGTTATTTCCATTCAGCGCCGCCGTCACACTGACAGACAATTCCGGCATACTCGTCCCGAATGCCACTACCGTAAGCCCAATCACGATGGACGGCACTTTCAATATCTTTGCCACACTGGAGCTTCCATCCACAAAAAAATCTGCTCCTTTCACCAAAAGCACAAATCCTAAAACTAACAACAGATAACTCATTCTTATGATTCCTCTTTCCCTGATTGACATTTATTCAAATACTATGTTTAAATAATAATTGTGTAAGGAAAATAAGTCAAGGAGAACCCCATGAAAACAGACCTTTTAAGCATTTTATACGAAGATAACGACATAATTGTATGTAGGAAGCCGCATGGTCTTCCCGTGCAGACCAGACGGGCCGCCGACCCTGATATGGAAACGCTGATTAAAAACCATATTGCCGCGAACGCTGCAGGGATTCCTTCTTCGAGAGAGCCGTCTTCCAGGCAGCCGTACCTTGCTGTCATCCACCGTCTGGACCAGCCGGTAGCAGGTATCCTCGTCTTCGCCAAGACTCCTGCCGCTGCCCGTGAACTGAACCGTCAGCTTCAAAACGGAGGCTTCGGCAAATATTATCTGGCAGAAACAGAAGGCACACCTCCGGTTCCTGAGGGCACCTTAGAAGATTATCTGGTAAAAGACGGACGCACCAATACTTCCCGCATCTGTGACAAGGAAACGCCCGGCGCCAAACCGGCAAGGCTTCACTACCGCACCATTTCCCCCGAGAGCGCAGGCGCACTCACGGATACCGGTATCCCCGCAAAGGAAAACAGCGCCCACACATTTCTGGAAATTCATCTTGACACAGGGCGGCATCACCAGATCCGTGTCCAGCTCGCCCACATGGGATGTCCGATTGTCGGCGACACCAAATATAATCCTTCAGCGCCGGATGCCGGGAACAGCAGTGCTTCCGGCGGCATCCGCCGGGAACGATCCGGACAGCAGGATAAGCAGGAGCTAATGCTTTGTGCCTACAAGCTTTCCTTCCTCCATCCACGGACGAAAGAAAAAATGTGCTTTGTGCTTCCTTAAAAGGAAGTCCAAAGCACATTCTTCATCACTTTCTTCTTAATCACGGTCTGCTCAACCTTCGGATTCTGTCCGCAATAATCAGCATACTTCCCAGCAAAAGTAGAAAAAGCAAGGTGATTCTTTCATTATAGTCTCCGGTTCGGACACTCTTTTTCAGTCTGTCATCCGTTTTCCCGCCGTCCGGTTCCTCGCCGCCCGGTGGTTCCTCCGGCTCCGGCTCTGTCGGTTCCTCTTCCGCCTCTACCTGTGCTGTCACCACCGTCTGTTCCGTACTCCCGGTCTGCTCATCCCCAGACAACGTCCCGGCACAAACCGGAAGTGGCGCAGACATGATCATAGCTGTTATCATAAGACAGAGGCTGACTGGAAGAACCGCTGCTATCCGCCGCATTTTCCCACCTCTTCTGTTTCTTAGTTATATTCAGCCGCATCAACCACTTTACTATAGAATGTAAGTGTTCCCTGGTAAGTTCCTACCCAGTTATCCAGTTCTCCCGTAATCTGATTCTGATCCAGTTTAAAATCTAAATTAACAGCGTCCTCTGCGTTCTGGAACGCGCCAATCAAAAATCCATTGGCATATTTCGTACTTGCAAGCAAATCGTTGCTATTTGCCAGAATATTATATACCAGATATTGATTATTACTTGCAGCAGCGCCGGTCTGACCGTAAATCCGGAATCCTTCCGTTCCATTTGCCGCATCCTGTACCAGAACTGCCACTCTCTTACTTGCATCCAGATTAGAAACGGATGTTAATTTCACTTTCCCATTCAAAACCAGATTATATTCCCCTTCTCCATTTCGCTTCAGACCGCCAAAGTCCACATATTTGGGAACAGAAACAATATACTCCACAGCTCCCGGATCTGTTTCCGCTACATTCGCAACCACCGTTGTGCTTCCGGACTGCTGGGCATTTGTAACATCCTGGATATCTGAAACATCCCCTCCGCTCACATCTACTGCCATTACCGGCAAAGCATTAGCTGCCAGCAGCGCCGCCGCCAGAAACGGAGCCATTTTTTTCTTCATACTCATATTTTTTCCTCGCTTTCTGATTCATGTTATTACATGTTTTTCATTTATGGTGTAACTGTCAGAGTAAATGCAGAGTCGCTGGCATTCAGCTCGCTGCGTTCCTCATCCATGCTATACCCCTGATAATGTACCAGCGCCTCGTAGGTTCCTGCCTCCAGCGTCTGGTTCAGTTCGATCTGCTCGAACCCGGTTCCGGGTTCAAGCAAACCGGATTCATACAATACAGTTCCATCTTCCAATTGCAGAGTTGCCTGCAGATAGCAGGTGTTCTCCTCCGGGTTTCCGATCCGCAGGCTCAGCGTCGTATCGCCTGCCTTCATCTCAGCGCCGCTGTATCCCGGCACCAGAATATTTTCAGTAATCTCTCTCGGCTCTTCCGTGTCAATGCCATCGTCCCATGCCGAGGCATCTGCATCCACATACGCATTGCCGCCCGTCTCTGGATCCTTTTGCCGGGAAAAGTAAACGGCTGCCGCAATCCCTGCAATCAGAATTACAATTAATAAAACCAAAAGTGTCCAATATCTTTTTTTCTTGTCTTTCATTCTTTCCTCCGCTTACATGAAGCCTATGCTACGAACGTCTTTTTTTATGCCGGATAAACAAAAGAATGATGATTCCTCCGGATACCAGCAGCAGGAAGATCAGCACAGCCGGATTCGCCGTATCGCCTGTCTTTACTGTACTTTTATTATTCTGACTGCTGCCATTCTGGTTATCTGTCGTCTGGCTTCCCGTCTCTCCCTTTACAACGCAGAAGCTTCCCAGCGTATTTGTCTGGACAATTAATTGTTCGCCGTCATTCTGTGTCTTAAGTTCAAGCACATCGCCCTTATCGTTTTGGTGGAAGATACTCAGATCCTTAAGCTTCTCTTTCGTCTCCGGCTTCAACGTAACGGTAAGCTTTCCTTCCCATGTGCTGTAAGTACCGTCCGCATAAACCAGCGATAATTTCCAGCCTTCCAGCAGCTTGCCGGATTTCAGCGCCTCGGCAACACTCTTATATTCCGCATGGTCTGAAGAAAGCTTTTCAAGCTTCAGAGTTGCTCCCGGATGAATCAAGCCGCTGACGCTGATGCCAAGCTTCTCATTTGTCAGAGTCTGCTGTACCACCACTTCTCTCGTAAGCCTTGGATATCCTTCATTTTCACTTGCGCCGTAGACCCAATCCCGCAGGCCAAGCTCCTCTTTCTGTTTTTCAATCGCATGATTCAATGTATCACAGAATTCCTGGGTTTTCATTTCAGCCGTCGTCTTCCGTCCCACGGTCAGCGCCCCGTCTTCCTGATTTGTGCATGCTGCGGTTATATCAGACAAATACCATAAATCCCGGATATTGGTATTGTCGCTGGTTCCGGCAATGCCTCCTGCCGCCGCGCCTGTAACGGCCGCAGCATTGTAACCGTACTGAAGCTTTCCTTCACCGGAATTCTTTCCGGCAATGCCGCCCGCCGTGCTGCCTGCCGCATTCGTTCCTGCCACAGTTCCTACATTATATACATTCAGGATGGTTCCGGTGTTCTCTCCGGCAATTCCACCCGCGCAGGTTCCGGATACGGCCGCGTTGCTGCGGCTGTCCTGAATGACGCCTTCATTGCGTCCGGCAATTCCTCCCACGCAGATTCCCTTTATATCTGAATTCAATGTGTAAATCGGTACTGCTTCCCCGTTGCGGAAAATAGTCGCCGCAGAAGTCAGATTAATGCCGCTTCCGCATCCGATGATTTTTCCCCGGTTTATTCCGGCGATTCCGCCCGCCGTCTCCGGCGTCTCGCTATAATCAAAGTCAATCACCGAAAGATTCTTCACCATACCGCTCTCGCCAATCACTCCAAACAATCCATTGCTTCCATTTACAGGACGCAGCCCCAGGATATAATAGTCTTCGCCCTCATAAATTCCCTGGAAGGGATGTTCTTGCGTACCAAGCGGCAGCGTCCACTCCCTCTCCCCACAATTGATGTTGCAGGTCTGTATGTAAGTTGCTGCTCCATACTGGCTCGGGTTATCCTGGATTTTCTGTGCCATCGCCGTCAGATCTTCATAGCTGGAAATCAGATAAGCTCCTGTTTCATCATCCCGGTCAAACGGAACTTCAATTTCTTCCCACTTTGCGTAGAGGGTAACATCTGCCGCAGCCGCTCCGTCAATTTTCTCTACCGGATTTCCTGAGAAATCTCCTTGTGTATACCACCCAAGGAAACGGCAGCCGTCTTTTGCCGCATCTTTCAGGATTACCGTATCTTCCACGGTATAGGAAGCCGGATTATCCGGGCTGTTCGTCCCGCCGTTTAATTCATAAGCAATCTGCCAGGAAACCGCTTCCCATCCAGCGTACAAATCCACATCGCCTGTCAGCGTCAACGGGTCAACCGTATTATTTTCAAGGGGCTGTGTCAGCGCCTCGTCCAGATACCATCCGTTGAAAGTATAGTAATTTCTCGTCGGATCCTCCAGCACAACTGCTGCACTCTCATTTGTCAGTACCGTCGGATTTGCTGAATGATTGATACCGCCATTCATATGGTAGGTAATCCGATACTCTTCCACAGAGTGAAGCGTTACCGGATCAGACTGCGCCGGGAGATAGAAGCTCTCGATATCTCCGCTTCCATCCGGTCCGATACTTAAATAAGAAGCATAGACCTTATAAATTCCTGTCGGAATCTCTTTTACGGAAATATCACAAGTCCTCTCTCCATCCGCAAAGCTTCCGCTTCCGAGAACACCGATTTCTTTCCCGCTCTCATCGCAATACATCAATTGGATGATTCCTTCAAGTGGCGTCTTTCCGTCTGCATCCGCCGGACTGATTGTAACGGCAAAATCCGCCGTCCCGTCGCTTGTATAATAGTCGCCGCTCTGCTCGCTTACTTGTTCCCCGGACACGGACAGCCCAAGCTGCAATTCATAGAAGTCATGCTCGCTTCCGTCCGAATTGATATACATAGTTGCCACCTTTGAGATTGCACTCTTAATATTGCTTCCCTTTGTCTGGGTTGCAACCACACGGTAATGGGTCTGTTCTTCAAACTCACCGACATTTTCTGAAGTAACCTTCGGCAATTGATATACGGCCTGCGTCGCCCCGTCAATATTCTCCCAGGTTCCTTCCCCTGTCAGGTGCGCATGCGTATATTTCTGCCATTGATATGTCAGGACTGCCCCGTCCATGCCTTCGCCAATCTGCGCTTCCGCCGTCATGGTATGTACTTCTCCGTCATCAGGAGCTACCACTACGCGCTGCGGCTGCTTTATAAAATACGGGGCGGAAGAACTGCTGTCCTTCGTGATTGCAGATACCCAGCGACTAATTACACTGGCATCGCCGCGCCCGTCTTCCTCCTCATATGCTTTCAATGCAAACCGGTAAGTCGTTCCCGGATCCAAATGGGTCGCCACATAATACGTATCGTTCGTAATGCCAAGAGAATGTTCCTGTCCGGTAACCGGATCTTCCACAAACACTTCCCAGGACTGCGCCGGACGGTAGGAAGAGGTATCCCATTTCAGCGCCACCTCATGCTCCGTCGTAGCAAAAACCCGCAAGTCTACTGCTGTTTTCGGCGGCGCATCCACTCCGGTCACAATATAACCTACGCAATAGGCGTTTCCCTGCTTATTCACTGCATCCGTCTGGCCGCCTCCCATCGGAAGGTCTGTATTATTGAACACTGCCAGCTGTGTCGTAAAGGAATAGTCATCGCTTCCTTTCGGCATATCACAAATGGTAGTAGAAAATTCCATTCCATTGGTAGATGTATTCATCGAAGTACAACCGTCACTCTGCTCCCATTTGAACCCCATCGCAACCTCTCCGCTGGTCTCGCCGACAAATGGAATCTTTCCTTCCAATTCTGCTTTTGCATACAGTGAACCATCATAATTTACAGCCGTAGTTTCGGCGTGGGTGGAGTCTTTCGCAATCTCATACGTCAGCTTTTTCCCGGATTCCGAAGAAATGGTCCGCACAGCGTTTCTGGAAATATGTAAATTCTCTACATTTCCAGGCTCTTTAATCTCCGCTTCACTGCCCGGATAAGTCGATGGATCCCCGATGGTTTTGCTTGCCAGCGTTTCTTCCGTAACAGGTCGGAGTCCTTTGGAATCTTTGTATTCTTCCGCCAGCTCATTATATGTCTCTATCGGAATATTCGAGAATGCCGGTTCCAGCTGCATCTGCACATCATACTCCTGCCAGCTTCCCGGCGCTATCTCTCCTTCCTCATACGGATAAGGATCCAGCGCCGGATTCTCCTTGCGCAATTCGTTATAAGCGTCTACTTCCTCCTGGGTAACCTCATATTCCGGAATCCATATCTTATAATGATAGATAACCAGCGGAATCGCCAGGATAATTGCCTGATCCTCTCCGGGCGCCACAATGAACTCTACCGAATCATTTACTTCGTGTTCGGTTCCCCAGCTTTCCGTCTGTTCTTTCATGCCGGAAAAGTCGAATCCGCCGCCTACCTGCACTCCATTTCCAAAAAAGCTGGGACCAATCACCGCAGACGCCTCTAAAAAGAATCCAAGAGACACTCCATGTTCCCTCTCCTGTCCTGTGGACGAACCATAGCTAATACTATAGGATACTTCTCCCGCGCCATAAGTCTCACTGTTATACTGTAATTCGCTCCAGTACGGCGGGCTCTGCAACACACAGTACAAGGTCGGATCGCTCCATCCATAAGTTTTTCCTTCATATTGCACCTGAACCGTATCCTCATCTGCGTCCAGTGCGCAGAGCGTCAGAAAACTTCCTTCTCCCTGTGACGCTCTTCCCTTCAGGTAATCATTATCTGACTTAGAACCGGTAAGATTTTTATCACCATTTTCCCAGATCCAATAGACGTCCAGATATACCTTGCTATGATCACTGCTGCCTTGGAAGTCCCCCGCTACAAACACAAGTTGTTCCGCGCCCCTTCCATTGGTAGAAAAAGTTCCGGCGCACGCCGTACTGATAAACGCTGCATTCAGGTTATCTATAGGAGCCTTGTACTCCGTTGAGAAAGAACCGCCGGACAGCCGTTCTTTTTCCGAAGCGCCGTTTGCCTCACCTCCGGCGAACTTCGACACGACGCCCTCCAAAAATACCTGATCCGCATCAGAGTCTGCATGAAATCTTCCTGCCGCCAATGCTGCCGGTTCTGTCATAACTGTTGTAAGCGGAAGATTTGCAAGCGCTTCCACCTCTTTCGGGGCATCCCAAACCTCTTCATACTTCTGCTCCGTCTCATTCCAGCAGATTAACTGAATCAGATTCTTGGATGCATCCAGTATCCCGACGTCATTGTTCGTACTCCATTCGGTATTCTTGTACCCGCCGATAAGAAGCTCTTCGATTCCATTTCCGTTCACATCTGTATCTGTGGAAGAGCAAAATCTCATACGTGTACTGCCGTAGGTCAAGCTGCTCCTATACTCACATTCCCACCCCATCGAATAGCGGTAGATTGCCATAAGGGAGCTTTGTCCGCTTGTACTGAATTCGCCGCTTGATGTAAGAGGCTTGCTGATGTTAATCACCAGATCATCCCGTCCTGAGATACTGGTTGTGGATAAGGAGACGATCGACTGTGTAAAGCCTGTTATGTGGTTATAACTATTATTCTCATCATTGAGATCACTAAGCTCCATAACATAATGGGCATCCTCCTTGCTCTTCCCATCCCACATATACAGCCTTCCGGATGCAATCGGATAATACATCACCACTTCTTCCTTGCCGTCGCCATTAAAATCTCCTGCCGTCAGACCGGTCAGGCATTCCGTGGAATCCGTTCGTATCTGAGTCGTCCAATCAGAACTCGAATCATGTATCGATGTGCTGCATTCTGATATCTTCACCCATTCCTCAGCTGCTTCATCATAATCATAGGCATAGAGACGTACTTCCGATCCGCGGCTACTATTCCTTATCGAATAAATTTCCTGCGTTATCAGCTCATCCGTACCGTCTCCATCAATATCCGCCCCGCATTCTGCAAGAGCATGAATGTTTTTACTTCCTTCGTCCAGATCGACTTTCTTGCCTATCAACTTGTCATCCATCGTATCCAGACTAAACGCACTTGCGGAAGATTCTGTCACATTATCCGCTATGAAAAATTCTGCTTCATAGGAACTCGTCTTATTCCCATAGCCCACAAATAATTCTGTAGGTGTGATTGACTCATACTCATCCAGCGGATTCGACGTATCCTCCGGGTCAAATTCGTCCGGTGAACTGTTCGCCAGCCCGAACTTCGCATATTCTTCGTCGGTCATGGCATTCAACTCGCCCTCATAGGTCGTTCCTCCTGCGGACGCCTCCGCCGCTTCTGCCTCCGCTCCTTTGGCTGCAGGCAGATATGCCGCCGCCATCGCTGCAATCAGCGCCGCACTAAGCGCTTTTTCTGTCCATTTCTTCCAGTTTCTTTTCACTCTACCGCCTCCTTTTTTTCAGATGCTTCTTCGCATCCTTCCTCTTCCTGTCCTTTTACCTGGGGAATCAGAGACGCGGCAAGCTTGCCCTCTCCCCTTCTTCTCAGGTAAATCACTCCCACGATGGAAAATACTATCGCTCCCACAAAGTTTACCATCAGGTCCTTCATGGTATCTACAATTCCAACGTCCAGATAACCGCCCAGGTTCCACTCTTCTCCGTTAATCATCACCGATTCAATGGCTACCTTCACCGGTACGTTTGCCCCGTCAGGGTTCAGCTTTACAGAACTGATTGCCGGAAGAATCCAGTCCTTCTGCATGTCGGTCTGGAAGAACCAGTCCATACCGAATTCAAAGAATTCCCACAGCACTCCCACCGTCATGGAGAAACAGAATGCCACAAACGCCACGAAAAACGGCGACATCTTAATAGAAAACCGTTCGCTTCTATTGAAAATGTCAATCAGCGCAAATCCGATTGCCGCCATCAGAAATCCATTGGTCGTATGTAAAATGGTATCCCAGATAGGGATTCTGACATAAAAGGCATTGATTTCTCCCAGAATCTCCGCGCAGAAGATAAATACCAGGATTACTGTCTCCAGCCCAATCGGAATCTCTACTCTCAGCTTTTTCTCAATCAGTTTTGGTACCATGAACAAAAGCAATGTAAGAATTCCCAGAAACATATTATGATAATTTCCCAGGAAGAACTGCCGCACAATGGATATTGCCACCAGTACCATCAGCGCAAGTTCCACCTTCGTTCTTTTCTGGTTTTGTGCCTTTACTCCTGCTGCCATCCTCATTTTCCTCCTTAGGCTATTCATATATTTACGGATTCATTATCAATAATTTTCTCAATAAAATCTACCAATTTGGTGTAAACGGTAGATTTTCGGGAGGAATGGATGCTATAATAATATGGATTTTTGATACACTCATATATAGAGGGAAAGGGAAAGTGGATGTGCTATGAATATCGCAGTTGTAGATGACAACCGGCAGGAATCCACCCTGCTGATTCAACTGATTCGCCAATATGAAAAGGAATACTCTCTGTGCATAGATATTTCCTGTTTTTCAGACGGAAGCGATTTTATTGCCTCTTTGAACCAGAATGATTACACCGCCGTATTTTTAGATATTTTTATGGAATGCATGGATGGAATAGAGACTGCCAGAAAGCTATGGGAAATGAGCGCCCAGTGCCTTGTTGTCTTTTTGACCGTCAGCCGGGAACATATCTGGCAGGCCGCAAGCCTCCATTGCTTCGACTATATTGATAAGGAAGATTTTACAAAGGAACGGATTTTTCAGGTTCTTACGGATATCCGCAGACGGCTGCCCGCCATACGCCGGACTCTGGATTTTGTCAGCGGCAGCCAGACGGTTCAGCTTCCGATTAATGGGATCCAGCATATCCTTTCTGACAACAATTATACAATATTCCTGATGACAGACGGGACGGAGCACCGCTATCGGATTCCTTTCAGTAAAGTCTGCGAACTTACAGAAAGCTGCGGATGTTTTCTGAACTGCAATCGTGGGATTCTGCTGAATATGGAACATATTATATCGGAGGAAACGGATGTATACGTCATGAAGGACGGTCATCGTTTTCCCATCCGCAGAGCCGACCGTGCTTCTATTAAGAGCACTTATCACAACTACCATTTTGAGAAACTCGATGAGATATAAGGAGAACTACGGATGAACACATTAAATATCTTCAACATCCTCTATACATGTACGATGCTGATCCCATTGATGTTCTTATGCATATTTCCTGTACGAGACTATCTCAGATGCAGAGCTTCTGCTCTACTCCTGAGATCTGCTGCATGTCTTGTTGGTTTTTTCCTGCTCTCCATCCCGGTTTCCCATCTCACAATCCTTCCAACCAGATTCCTGCTGGCAATGTTTGCGGGTGTGTTCTTCTTCTATTTTTATCAACAGCAATTGGAACTGCCGCTTAATAAATCACTTTTTATTTTCCTTACCGTATACATGATCAGCGGTTTTTCCCGCATTTTCGCAACGCTGATAGATGTCTCCCTGCACCCGGACAATACGTACCAGGATATCTCCGTGGAGGGCTTCCTTTTCCAGCTTGCATTTTTAACGCTGGCAGACTTCGTTCTCTATCTGCCTTTTACCAAATACCTGGGCTGGCTGATTGCGCATTTTCATTCCAAGGTGATTTGGAATTATGTCTGCCCATTTCCGTTTTTATGTGTTATCGTAACCTATATTCTGATTCCCCATAACTATAGCTGGATGTATATCGGCCGTGCACGGTTCATGTATATCTCGGTTCTAACCTGCCTGATTATATTGATTGTTCTCCTTTATATGCTTTTCTACCAGTTTGTCCATACTTTCACTGAAAAGCAGAATCTGGAACACTACAACGAGATTTTATCCATCTAGGGGGCACAGTATCAGCAGCTTCTGAACTCTGTCCGGGAGAACAGCCGGATCCGGCACGATTTCCGCCACCAGCTCATTGTAATCTCAGAATTATTGAACCAGAAGGACTATGCACGCCTGGATACTTACGTCTCATCCTATATCCAGAGCGCTTCAACAGAACTTACCATTTATTCAGATTCACCGGCATTGAACGCTATTCTTTCTTATTATGAATCCCTCTGCCGTGACAGAAATATCCGGACAGAATTCTCTCTGAAGCTGCCTGACCAGCTTCCTATTTCTGAACAGGATTTGTGTGTGATGATGGGAAATCTTCTGGAAAATGCAGTCTATGGCTGCGAACAGGCCGAAGCCCCCTACATTCAGCTAAAACTTGTGCAGACCGCTTCCAGCATGCTGGCAATGAAAATCCGCAACCCTTATACCGATGCCGTTAAAAGCAGGAACGGCTCCTTTCTTTCCTCCCGGCATAGCGGTTTCGGCCA
>NZ_JAOQJU010000037.1:0-7752 GCF_025567385.1 Dorea acetigenes | reverse complement strand
ATTGGATGTGCAATGTCACGGTATTCCCCGTCTAAAGCTTTCTTGCTCGGCATGGCAATAAAAAGTCCCTTTTCCCCTTCAATAATCTTAATGTCATGTACTACAAACTCACCGTCCATCGTAATAGACACAACTGCTTTCAGTTTCCCTTCTTTTGCCACCCTGCGTACGCGTACATCTGTGATCTGCATTAGCTCCTGGCCCCTTTCTTAAGTCGCTGCTACTGTAAATTACAGTGCATATCTTTCGTTTTTTTCAACTACGATCCGCACACCGTTTTCTCCGACATAACGCGTATTGGCTCTGATTGTGTCACGGCTTTCTACAATACAATTTTCAATATACGTATTGTCCCCCAGATAAACGTCGTTCAGAATAATAGAATTCTTAATGACACAATTATTTCCGACAAAGGTCTTTTTAAACAAAACAGAATTTTCTACCGTTCCATTAATAATGCTTCCACTTGCAATCAGGCTGTTCTTCACCACTGCCCCGGGGTTATATTTTGCCGGTGGCAAATCACTTACCTTAGAATAAATGACCGGATGCCCTTTAAAGAAATAATTTCTTACTTCCGGTTTCAGGAAATCCATATTTGTCTGATAATACGCGTCCACCGTCGCGATGTTGCTCCAGTAGTCTTTTATTTTATAACCGTATATTTTCTTCAGATTCTTATATCTGATTAAAATATCCGTTACAAAATCATGTCTCTCTTCTTCTGCCGAATGTTCAATAAGGTCAATCAGTTGGCGGCGTCTGATAATATAGATCCCGGTTGAGATGGTATTGGAATTTGCAACCATCGGCTTCTCTTCAAATCCTTCTACCCGCATATCTTCATTCATTTTCAATGTTCCGAATCTTCTGGCGTCTTCGCCGGGCTCCAGATCCTTACACACAATCGTAATATCCGCCTGTTTGGCTATATGATATTCCAGGACTTTGTTGTAGTCCATCTTATACACTGCATCTCCCGATGTAATAATCACATACGGTTCATGGCATCTTTTCAGAAAATCCAGATTCTGATAAATGGCATCTGCCGTCCCTCTGTACCAATAGCCATTATCATGTGTAATGGTAGGCGTAAATACATACAGACCGCCTTGCTTTCTTCCGAAATTCCACCATTTGGAGGAATTCAGATGCTCATTCAGCGAACGGGCATTGTACTGAGTCAGCACGGCAACTTTCTGCACATGCGAATTGGACATGTTGCTCAGCGCAAAATCAATTGCCCTGTAGCTGCCTGCGATCGGCATTGCTGCCACCGCGCGTCTGTGAGTAAGTTCTTTCATCTTGTTGCTGTTCCCACCGGCTAAAATAATTCCTACTGCTCTCATACGCGCTCACCTGCCTTTATCAATGTCTCGCCGCTTTCCAGAATCCCATTCGGATAGTCTTCCCGAATCGTCACTCCGCTGACGGCAGTATTCTTGCCAATCTGAACCCCGTCCGGTATCACAGAATTTTCACCGATTGTCACCAGCCCAAAAGAGTAAATATCCGGCTTCATCTTATTCGGCGCTTCCCCGCCGGTTCCAAGGGTTACATTCGCCCCGATTTTAACATCTTCCGCTATGATTGCCTTGTCAATGATACAGCCGCTTCCGATTTCCACATCCTTCATAATGATTGAATCACGGACAACCGTACCTTGTCCTATAGTTACGCCGGAACCGATGACACAATTACGTACTTCTCCGTAAATCTCTGCTCCGTCTCCGATGATGCACCTTTCTATCACGGACTGATCCGATATATATTGCGGAGGGATAATATCACTGTTGGTATATATTTTCCAAAATTCTTCATACAGATTAAATTCCGGAATAATATCAATCAGCTCCATATTCGCTTCCCAATAAGATCCCAGCGTCCCCACATCTTTCCAGTAACCATTGTATTCATAGGCAAACATTCTGCCTCCCTGCTCATGGCAATGCGGGATAATATGCTTCCCAAAATCACATCCCGGCACATCGCGCAGCTCAATCAGCGCCTTTTTCAGTACCGGCCAGCTAAATATATAGATTCCCATGGACGCCAGATTACTCTTAGGTTCCGGAGGCTTCTCCTGGAATTCTGTAATACGGCCGCTGCCATCTGTAATAACAATGCCGAATCTGCTCGCCTCTTCCATCGGCACCGGCATCGCAGCGATCGTAACATCAGCATGGTTCTCCTTGTGGTAATCCAACATCACTTCATAATCCATCTTATAAATATGGTCTCCTGACAAGATCAATACATAATCCGGGTTAAAGGTCTCCATATAATCCAGATTCTGATAAATGGCATTCGCTGTTCCCGTATACCATTCACTGCCTCTGCTCTTCTCGTATGGCGGCAGAATGGAAACTCCGCCCACGTTCCGGTCCAGATCCCACGGAATCCCTATTCCTATATGTGTATTCAGCCGCAGCGGCTGATACTGGGTCAGCACGCCCACCGTATCAATTCCTGAGTTAATGCAGTTGCTGAGCGGGAAGTCAATAATCCTGTATTTTCCTCCAAAAGCAACGGCCGGCTTGGCAACTTTCGCAGTAAGAACACCAAGTCTGCTGCCTTGTCCTCCTGCCAGCAACATCGCTATCATCTCTTTCTTAATCATGTCATCACCCCTTCTCAGTAATTTAAATATATTTATTATACCATAATAAATAATTTTAATAAACGAATTTTACAAAAAAAGTATGTTTTTCCAGCCTATTTTATTAAATAGTGACAAAAAATACAGCTTGGCTTTTTTGGCATATATGTTTATAATAATATAGATAAACATATATTTTTATGACTGTTATAAAAAAAGATTGCGCAAATAATAGAGAGGTATACAACTTATGTATAAAATTGATTTCAACCAGCCAGTTCATGTACATTTTATCGGTATCGGCGGCATCAGTATGAGCGGTCTTGCAGAGATTCTTTTAGACGAACACTTTACCGTGTCCGGTTCTGACGCAAAGGAATCCGCCCTGACAGACCATCTCTCCCGGATGGGAGCTAAGATTTTTTACGGTCAGAAGGCTTCTAATATTATTCCGGGCATTGACGTCGTAGTCTATACTGCCGCCATCCACGAAGACAACGAAGAATTTGTGGAGGCCAGACGCCAGAATCTGCCTATGTTAAGCCGTGCAGAGCTCCTCGGCCAACTGATGTCTAATTACAAGATTCCCATCGCCGTCTCCGGCACGCACGGGAAAACTACCACCACATCTATGCTGTCCCACATCCTTCTTTCCGGCAAGAAAGATCCTACAATCTCTGTAGGCGGAGTCCTGAAGGCAATTGGCGGCAACATCCGTGTAGGCGGTTCCGAAGTCTTTGTAACGGAAGCATGTGAATACACCAACAGCTTTCTCCATTTCTTTCCAAAGATTTCCATTATCCTGAACATTGATGCCGACCACCTGGATTTCTTTAAAGATCTGGATGATATCCGTCATTCCTTCCGGAAATTCGCAGAGCTTCTCCCGGAAGACGGAACGCTGATTCTCAACAGCGAAATACCGGATCTTGCCGGATTTACCGCCGGGCTGCAGTGCCATGTGGTTACCTTCGGTTTAACAGACGGATCTGATTATACTGCCTCTGGCATCACCCACGATGAAAAAGGAGACGCTTCCTTTGATGTAATGAAACACGGCGTCTGTCTAGGACATATCCGGCTTGCGGTAGCCGGCGATCACAATATTTCCAATGCACTTGCCGCGATAGCCGCCGCAGATCTGCTGGATGTTCCGGTAACTGCAATGCAGGACGGCCTCTCCACCTTTACAGGAACCGACCGGCGCTTTGAGTACAAAGGAGAACGGAATGGATTCACGATCATTGACGATTACGCCCACCACCCAACAGAGATTCGGGCAAGCCTGACCGCTGCCGCTAACTATCCCCACAGAGAGATCTGGTGCGTATTCCAGCCCCATACCTTCTCCAGAACCAAGGCCTTGTTTTCTGAATTTGTAGACGCTCTGACTCATGCCGACCATATTGTGATGGCAGATATTTACGCCGCCAGAGAGACAGATACCCTGGGCGTCTCCTCGGAGCAGATTGCAAATGCCCTGAAGAAAAAAGGCGTGGATGCATATTACCTGCCCTCTTTCCGGGCAATTGAAGATTTTGTGCTGGAACATTGTAGGAAAGGGGATATGTTGATAACTATGGGAGCCGGAGATGTGGTAAATATCGGGGAATCTCTACTGGCAGACTAATTTATCCACATTATCCACACAATTTTATCCACAAAAAACCTGATTTTTAGCTCAAAAACTTCTTTTTTGCTCCCCCCTTCCTGTGCTATCATATATCCACAGGATTTGAAGCATAAGGACGGGTAGATAAGATGACGAAATTGATATTAACCAATCATGTGCAGGGGAATGCAACTCTGCTGGAGAACGAATTTATAGACAATTATATGCCGAAAGCTAACGGAGAGTTCGTAAAGGTATATCTTCTCCTGCTCCGGCATCTGAACGATCCTTCCGTGAGCAGAGACATATCGGGAATTGCCGATATTCTGGACTGCACGGAGAAGGATGTTATCCGCGCGTTAAATTATTGGAAGAATCTGGGGCTTCTTGACTATGAGACTATGCCCGACCGGGATACAAAGGCAAAGACTGGGACAGTGGCAGAAAAAACGCCTGAATCAGAAGCAGAACCAAAAACGGATGTCCCTCATCCGCAGAACATTACGGCTTTTAAGAACCGCCGGGAACTGAAAGAATTATTATTCGTAACCGAACAATACCTGGGCAAGACTCTGACCGTAACAGATATTAACACAATTACATACTTTTATGACGAATTAGGCATGTCTGTGGATTTAATTGAATACTTGATTGAATACTGTGTGGAGAATAACCATAAGAGTATGCACTACATTAAGAAAGTAGCGATTTCCTGGGCAGAGCAGGATATTAAGACGGTAAGCGCTGCCAAGAACAGCACGCTGCTTTATAACAAGAATTATTATTCTGTACTGAATGCGTACGGCATCAAAGGACGTGCCCCCGCGCCTTCAGAAGCCGCTTATATCCGCCGCTGGACAGAAGAATACGGGCTGCCGCTGGAGCTGATTTTAGAAGCATGCAGCCGCACCATAGAAGCGATCCACCAACCGGGCTTTTCATATACCGAGAAGATTTTAAAAGACTGGATGGATAAGAATGTCCATTCCTTACAGGACGTCCGTCTTCTGGATCAGGAATTTCACCGAGAGAAGCATTTAAAGAAATCTCCCGCTATACAGAAATCTGCATCCGGGAAGCCCTCTCAGAACAGGTTCAATAATTTTGAGGGGCGTACCTACGAAGACATGGATGACCTGACACGCAGATTAATACAGACCAGGTAAGACTCCTGGCAAGAAGGGAGGCCATTTTGGCACTTACGAATTCTCAGCATGATTACCTGATGCGCATATACGAGCAAAAACAATTAGATAATGAGAACCGTCTGCGCAGACGTTTTGATGAAGTTTATCAAAAAATACCGGAAATAAAGACTCTGGACAACTCCATCTCTGAATTAAGTCTTGAACAGGCGCGCAGATTATTAGATGGAGACGAAGATGCATTAACCATATTAAAGCAGAAGCTCCATCTTCTTTTTGAGCGGAAAAAGGAGCTGCTGACGGATAACGGCTATCCTTCTGATTATCTTGAGAAGGATTACTCCTGCCCAGACTGCAAAGATACCGGATATGTAGATGGGAAGAAATGCCATTGCTTTCAGAAGGCTGCCATTGATTATCTCTACACCCAGTCAAATCTGCAGGAAATTCTTGACAGAGAGAATTTTAATACCTGTTCGCTAGAATACTATTCCAGCAACCATATAGACCGGCTGACCGGCCGTTCTTCCCTGGAAGCCATGAAGACTGCTCTGAAAACATGCCACGAATTTGTGGATACCTTTTCCACAGATTTCCGCAATATACTCATGTACGGCGACACGGGAGTCGGAAAGACTTTCCTCTCCCACTGTATCGCAAAAGAACTGCTCGAGCAGTCTTATTCCGTAATTTACTTTACTGCATCTCAACTTTTTGATATATTAGCGAAGTATACTTTTGAAAAAGATGCAGACGCAGGGCTGGCTCACGACCATGTTTTAGACTGTGATTTACTGATTATTGACGATCTGGGAACGGAGTTCGCCAATTCCTTCACCACTTCACAGTTATTCATTTGTCTGAACGAACGGATCCTGCGGAAGAAATCGACCTTGATTTCCACCAATCTGGCATTGGAGGACATAAGAAACATCTATTCGGAGAGGATTTTCTCCAGAATCACAAGCACCTATACAGTGCTTCGGATGACCGGTGATGATATCCGCATCCAGAAGAAACTAATGAACAAATATTAACAAATGGGAGGTACTTTTGAAGATGCTGCGCAGAAGCGAACGTAATTTGGACAATATTCCGGTTGGAGCTCTTGGAGTGATTGCTCTCGACGGCTGTCAGGAAATGGGGAAGAAAGTTGATGATTATCTGGTAAAATGGCGCCACGAAGAGGGACACAAATATAAAGATAACATTGTGTTCAACGGCTATGAGAAAGACACCTACCTCATCGGCGCGAAGGTTCCCCGCTTTGGCTCTGGTGAAGCGAAGGGAATTATCGCAGAATCCGTGCGTGGGAAGGATCTTTATCTGATGGTGGACGTCTGCAACTATAGCCTGACCTATTCTCTCAGCGGACATATTAATCACATGTCACCTGACGACCATTATCAGAATCTGAAAAGGATCATTGCCGCCGTCGGCGGAAAAGCAAGGCGAATTAATGTGATTATGCCATTCCTTTATGAAAGCCGCCAACATAAGAGAAGCAGCCGTGAATCTCTGGACTGTGCCCTTGCTCTTCAAGAGCTGGTACGCATGGGAGTCGACAATATTATTACCTTCGACGCTCACGATCCCCGTGTGCAGAACGCCATTCCTCTAAGTGGGTTCGAGACGGTCCGTCCAACGTATCAATTCGTAAAGGGACTGATTATGAACTACAGCGACCTTCAATTTGACAGTCAGCACATGATGGCAATCAGTCCGGACGAGGGCGCCACAGAACGTGCTGTGTACCTGGCAAGCGTCCTGAATCTGGATATGGGAATGTTCTATAAAAGAAGGGACTATACCCGGGTCGTAGGCGGCCGCAATCCTATCATTGCCCACGAATTCCTGGGAGCTTCCGTAGAAGGTAAGGACGTAATCATTTTGGACGATATGATTTCCTCCGGCGACAGTATTCTGGATGTTGCAAGACAATTGAAACAAAGAAAGGCAAAGAGAATCTTCGCCGCTGCAACCTTTGGATTATTCACCAACGGACTGGACAAGTTCGACAAAGCATACGAAGAAGGCATTATCGATTCTATTCTTACAACGAATCTGATTTATCAAACGCCTGAGCTTTTGTCCAAGCCTTATTATATCAGCTGTGACATGAGCAAATATATTGCCCTAATGGTGGATACCTTGAACCACGACGGCTCTATCAGCAGCATCCTGGATCCCAGCGAGAGAATCCAGCACGCGCTGAAGAATTACCAGTTGGGCAAGGAAGTAGAAGAATAACGGATATTAAAAAGCTGCCATCGGCAGCTTTTTTAGTCCAATATGATCTTATTATAAGAGATTGCATATTCCGCAAGAACTGCGCATCCGTTCCAGAGGAACGGAGCGCCATTCCGCTTCAAACTGAGCAAAGCTCAGCAGGTTGA
>NZ_JAOQJU010000036.1:0-25836 GCF_025567385.1 Dorea acetigenes | reverse complement strand
AACCTGCTGAGCTTTGCTCAGTTTGAAGCGGAATGGCGCTCCGTTCCTCTGGAACGGATGCGCAGTTCTTGCGGAATATGCATTATGGATTTTAATATAGTTTGTGGAACATGGATAAATGAAGATGATGAGAAAGTTTTGAATGTATTGGAAACATCGGACAAATGGCTGTCCGCTGAGGAATTATCAGCAATTACGGGGTTGCCACTGTGTAAAACAAATCACACATTGTCTCTTTTGAAACAACAAGAAGCGTTATATAACAGTAGAAAACGGTGTTTAAATGACTGACAAATTCCAGTTGATATTTCACATATTTTAGGAAATTTAATAACTGTTATATTTAATTATCAAATTCTTCGCAAACCCTTGAAAATACTAAGTTTGTAGCAAGTGAGCTTTCCCTTACTCTTTCCCTTGTGTTATATTCTCACATTGGTTTTCATGAACCTTAATATGGGAAAAAATAAGGGAAAGAAAATTTCATAACACAGTATAACAATAACGACATGGTGAACTGATTGAAATGTTTTCGATATTTAACTCTATAACTGATTATTAAAAGAAAATGGAGATAAGATACGATGAGAACAATTTATGCAGAATACAACATAAATCACGATAGTATTGATGTTTACACAAGTGCCGGATATATGCTTCGCATTGATTGCTGGAAAGCTGAAAAAAATCTAAAAACCACATACGGATCAGAATGTGCGCTTACTTCATTGGCTGTGGATGAGCCTTTGGAATATGCAAGATTATATCTTGAGGGTAATTTACAGATGTGGGTAGATGCAGAAGACTCACTAGAGTTATAATCCTTATCCATATAAATAATATGCAAATATATATCCCATCAATATAGCGAATATACTGAAATAAAAGTATCTTTATAATCAATTTTAACCAAAAGAATATGTTCTTAGAGGAGGTGTCTCCCGAAAGAACATATTCTTCTATTATGGGTAATTATAAATATAGAACATGCTTTTCTTGTGCTACAATTTCTTCACTATGAGTTACAACAATAACTGTTTTTCCCTGTTCACTTAACTCATGCAATATATTCATAACAATCTCACTATTTTTTTTGTCTAAGGAACCAGTTGGTTCGTCTGCTAATACAATCGAACATTTCTTTAGCATTAAACGAGCTAACGCAACTCTCTGCTGTTCGCCACCAGATAATTGATAGACTTTTTTGTTAATTACTTTCTGTAAACCAACTTTTTCAAGAGCTTCATTTATTGAAATATCCGTTCTACCTGATTTTTTTATTATTTCTAGATTTTCTTTTACTGTTTTGTTTTCCAAAAGGGCAAAATTTTGAAATAAAAATCCAACAACTTCTTTGAAATATTTCTGCTTTTTTCCTTTTTTTGCCACATCAAAACCATTCACAATAATAGAACCTTTGTCAGGAGTTTCAATACCTCCAATCATATTAAGTAAAGTACTTTTTCCGCATCCACTTTCGCCACTAATTACCAAAAAACGGCTATCTGGAATTTCCAAATGAAAATTTTTGAACAAAATTTTATCATTATATGCTTTGCATAGATTTTCAATTGTTATCATAAGCAACCTCCTTTTAATGATTTCGGTATGTTTGTTTTTTCAACAATTGTGATATTAAAGAAAATAATTGTAAATTCTATTAGTGCCATAAATGAACTAACAAGAATGCTAATTCCTACTTCAGTCTGTACCGATAATAAAGAATAGATAAGCATACCTACTAATATCACAAAATTTTCCACTACAATCATTTTAAGAAGTGTTTTGTGCCGTTCAAATAAACTATATCCAAAGATTTTCATCAAGGAAATTTTCATTGCATTTTCTCGGAACTCTAGTCTACTTACTGTAACAATAATCATAATATTTAAAAGCAATACAATCGTACAAAGAGAACTTAAAAATCCCACGAGTTTTATTAAAAATGTGTGATTATATAAATACTGTTCATGTACGTTTGTAATTACTAGCTGATAATTTCCAAGCATATCTTCATACTTTTTGCTGATATTTCTTAGCTGTTTTTCATCACATTGAAATAAAACTGCTCCTGCTTTATAGCTTTCAAGATACCCACCATTGACTGCTAAATCTTTGTTTGCCTGATAAATAATTATCGGATTTTTGCTTTTTTCGATACCATTTATTCTACTTGTATCTAAATAGGAAAAGTATTCTGTTTCGCTATACTCTATGTACTGAATATTTAATTGTTGTAAATTATCATGATTTAAAACATGGCTCAAGGAGTCATAGGCTAATTGCTTGTTTTTAGCAAAATATCTATTCTTTGGAATGAAAATAATCAAATCAGAAGATTCATTCTCTACTGCATTTATCTGCTTCGTAAAACCTTGTAACATATCTTTTGCATGATTATTTACATATATCACATCATTTTTATCATTTAAAATATTCAAGCATATTACAGGCTTTAATGTGTTATATTCATTCTTGTATAGTTTATTCCAAAAAGCTTCTTCTTTTTCAGCATTAAAATCAGTAGTCTTTACGGTAAAATAATTTGCATCATAATATTCTTCTAACAAATGTTCATTTGTAAATAGGTTATTATGAATACTACTAATATTAGTGGTAATTGTAAAAACAGCGGCTACCCCTGCTATAAATTTTAACGAATAAATTAAAAAATCCACTCCTCTTTTGTGTGTTGCATTTGCGAATGCCTTTCTAATATCAAAAAAGCAAAAAGAACAATATGGAATAGTGGAAAGAATAATTCCAATGGAATATAAAATTGTGACGAGTCTATTCTCATATGCTCCCGATATATAATTTGACAGCAATATTTTTGCAACAATAAATAATGCAATGTCAAAAGTTACATCGAATAAAGCAGCCTTAAATGCTATGAAACCAGCACTTTCTCCTAAGGAAACTCGTACAACAACCTCTTTTTTTCGCCTAACCACTTCAATTACATTTAGAACAATCATCAATGCAATAATCATACCCCATATAATAAAAATCATGTCCTTTTCCGTAGAATTCCAATATTCTGGATAAGTTAAGCTATATTTTTCTGATAATTTCTGATATGCAGAGATAATATTGTCCTCATTTCCTATGTATGAGATAAAGTTTTCATAACCCACAGAGGTACTTTGCAATTCTGAGAGATTATGAAATTTTACTTTCGTAATTCCGGAAACTAAAGCGGTATATTCTGATTCTTCTATGTTTGCAGTATTTTTTAATGTTTGTCTGATTACTTTATCATCGCCATAAATATGAAGTGTTGAAAGGTATTTATTATTGATTTCATTGTACTGAGAAAAAATATGTACATCATTCTCCGTTGCAGTTTCTGATACATCTTTCAGAAACTGCGACATATCTTCACTAGCAACTTCATAGCGTGATGACGTAAAATATGCTGTAGAAAAGTTCCAAAGCTGATCTTGAAATATTTCAGATTGCATAAGTATTCCAAAAATCAGGAAACAAAACAAACATAAGTTTTTAATTGCTTTCATTTATTTCAACCCCAGATTCCATACTTTATTTGCTTTTTCAAATATCGTAGTCAATATTGTGCTATTTTCATCAACAATCCATTGATCTTCTTGATCTTCAGCTTTTTTGCTACTTGACAACATAATTTGAGTATTCAAATCCTTATAGTCATTAAATAGCACGCCTTGACTTATTCCTTGGTGAAATGGTTTTATCCAAATAATTAGTGCATATCGAACATCTGACTCAGCTATCGCAAGATTTCCATTCCAAAGCAAATAATCAGGGACAGACACACTATACTGGAATCCATCTTTATCTGTGTAAATTTTTACTCCAGATTCTTCTATTTCAGGGAAGTCTTTCTGAAATTCGTTATATGGTTTATAACTCCCGAAGTACCAAAATAAATTATAGCAACAGAACAAAATAACCAAAACAATTCCTATATATTTTATTTTTTTCTTCATTTATATACACTCCACAAAAAAGAGTGGTTGGAATTCCAACCACTCAGCCATTATCCCGAACCTTTGTTTAGTAGCTATTACCGTAGGTAATACTATTTCCTTTATGAGCAACCTCAATTTTAGACCAATTACCTTTACCAACATTTGAACCCGAAAAAGAACCATTTCCATTCTTGACATATGCGTAATGATCTTTAGTTGAATGATATGCGTGTGCATAATCTTCATTAATAGCAAGAGTATTATAACCATAAGTCAAAACACCTTTTCCGCCATCAGATGTAGTGCTCAATTCCCACTTTTTATCAAATGTCTTATTCCCGTTTGTAACAGAAAATGCCATTACTGGAATTGATGAAGAAATTAACATTGCACTAATAGCTACCCCTACAATCACTTTCTTTGCTCTCATAAGTTTTACTTCCTTTGATCTGCTGTATTTCTATTTATATTTTATCAAATATTTTGTATCTAGTCAATCAGTATCTTGACTTATATAGCGTCGAATTGTAAGATATATTCCTTGTAAAATTAACCAAAAGAACAACAGATTTATTGATAATGCTTTTTTAATTACTTCTCCAAAATAAATGATGACAGCCGCACTTGTCAGTATCATCAGTAGGGTAATAACATCCCAACAGTTTTTCTTATATAATTCTATAACCTTTATTTCTATCAGTATTGCCAGTATCCCTGTCCCTGCCACACATATTCCAACAACCAATATCATCAATAACCAATATATGATTCCGGCTATAATCTCATTTGGAATTTTTGTGCTGATTTGTGCCACAGATTGCCCGGCATCAATCGTCCAACCGATAAAAGTTTGTATGAATGATGCTGCATCATGGAAGAATGATTTGCAATCGGAAAGGAACACATCTGACTGTACTGCCTGAAAAAGAGTGGTTGTCAGCGAATACCATGCAAGAAGGAACAAGGTTGTTTGGAACATTACCGTTTTTGCTTTATATTGTCCTGCAAGTTGCTCTTTTTGTGTTTCGTATCTTGCTTTTGCATTCTGATAGGCTGTCCGGTCACAGGCTTCGCATTTTTTATAGAGTACCGGCTTTTCTACCGGTATCTCTACGATTTTCTGATGTGTCCGGGCATAATCCCGTTGTTGTGTTAAGCATCGTATTTTATCTTGACATTCCTCTATCGTGACGTTTGCGCTTCGCAGCTTCTCTTTCTCGCTCCGCAATGCTCTGTCTGCCAGCTTCAAGTCGTTCTTTAATGCTTGAATATTCCCGGCTCTGTTCTCTTTGTTTAATTTCTCGTTCAAGGTCAGAGATTCGTTGAGCTGCGTCTTCAGTTCCACGATAAGCTGGTCTTTCTGTTCCAACTCTTCTTGTATCTCCTCGGTCAAGAGCAGAAGTTCTTCCAACTGTTCGGCGTTCTTTAATTCTCTGGATTCGTTCATCTATATCACGTCCTTTCTCTACCTGCTGTTCCAGTTCAGCAATTCGGTGTTCTGTTTCAGTAATAAACTGTTTTCGCTGTTCAGCTTCTGTGCCAATATCTGCCATTGCTGATTTTCGTTTTCCAAAAGTTCTATCTTCGTTTTCTGTTCTTCCATCTTGGAAAGTAGTTCCTCGGTATTTGGCAAAATGTTGAGCAGCTCGGATAACTCGCTGTTTAATTTTTGCAATTTCTGATTCTGTTCCTGCATAAGAGAGAGTTGGGTGTCCCGGTTCTGCATTTCCAGAAGCATTTCTGCCATTAAGGTCTGCTGTTCTTCGATTTGCCCAATCATGGACTCCATTAAGGGTATAATTTCCCGGCTTTCTTCTAATGTCATTTAATCGCTCCTTCCATAATGATAATGCACCTGATACTTTCCCAAAGGTGTCCAGTATCTTTTGCAATAACGTGTTTTGTTGTTTTATGATTTGATTTTCCGCTACTTTCCACGAACCTTTTATTTCCTGCCCGGCAAGAAACTTTTGTTCAATCTTTCTTGCGTCAGCACCTTCATGGATGGTAGGAATCTGGAGTTTTCCCTGCTTTTCGTAAGAACGGTGATCGACCTGATTATGCAAAGGCAGATGTTTATTACACACCTTTGCCCACTCGCTCCGCCACAGTTCACAGTTTTTTGGATTGTTCCATCCCGTAGCATCGGTCAGTACCCGTTTCCATTGCAGGCGGTTTCTTGCACCAATCTTCTGGATTCCGTTTTCATCTAATACAGGGATACGGATTCCATGACGGTCAGGGTTTTTCTTATCCTGCCACCAGTTCGGATGGGATTCATCAATCACGATATTTCCGCTTTTATCTCTGACAAAATCCCAATCTTTGACTTCTTTCTTCCCCCAAGAATGATCCGGGTTAAAAGGGCGCATTGTCAGAAGCAGATGGACATGAGGATTGCCATCCCCTTTGTCGTGGATACTCCAATCAGCACACATTCCCTTATCCACAAATGTTTTTTTGATATAGTCGGCTGTATATTGAATCTGTTCCTGTCTGCTCCATTCTTTGGGGAGGGCAAATTCAAATGACCTGCCAAGTTGGGCATCTGCACTTTTTTCAATCTTCAATACCTCATTCCATAACCGTTGTTTCTGAAATGTGATTTTAAATTTTTCTAAAGCAGCTTCTTTATCTTCTGACCTTTTGTATCGGACAGATTTTTGAAAGCGTTTTATATTTTCTTCTGGTACTATCTGCCATTCAGGAGGTGCGTTTTCGCACATCATCAGACTGGTGTAGACCACTTCTTTTTTAGAAGTGTAATAACTGATTCGCCCGGTTTCCTCGTTTTTCATCACATCCCCATTGAGATATGCGGAAGCGGAGATAACAGATTTCCCTTTACTTCGTCCGACTATTTTGATTGTGTAATGAAAAATCGCCATGTCTGGATTCCCCCTTTCTGCACATCCGGCATAGATTTCCGGCAACATTGCTTTCAGTTTTAGAAAAAGCAGTATTGCCGGAACGCCCTCTGCGTAAGAGTGCCCTGCGCATAGCAGCCTGCATGGAATGCGCCCCTCTGGCGAAGAGTGCCTCCTGCGGCATGAGCAGGTCTGGCTGAAAGCCCCGCCGACGGAACGAGCCCGGCAAGCGTGAGCGAAGACCGGTTGCCACTTGTGGCAAACTTATTGGGACGACCTCTGGTTGTCCATAAGTGCGCCCTTCATGAAAAAGCAATGAAGGGAATGAAAAACTCATCCCCCCCCGCCATTACACTTCCTCCATATCGGTATGTGTTTCTTTCTGCATTGCCTTTGAAAAAAATTTCCCATTGGCTTCCTGCTTTTTCAGAAAACCAATCAGCTTTGGGATGTCCTCTTCCTCGATAGGCGCACCGAGAACGGATTCCACCGCACCGCCAACCTGACAGAGCCTATGGGTTCGTTTTTTACTTTCTTCGGCTTTCTTTCGTTTCAGAAGTTCTTTCTTCTGTGCTGCATATCGTTTTGCTTTTTCAAGGCTTTCCTGTTCCTTCTTTTCCATTTCAAGCATTCGTTCTTCATAACTTTTTGTTGATTTTGCCATGATTACATTCCCCTTTCTTTTACAAACATAAGTTCTCGGTTGCGTATCAGAAGAAGCACATGGTATAATCTTCTTGCGTGTAGGTATATCATGGCTTCGGTCTGATAGAACCTTTGGCGGTTTCTTTGGAAGCCGCCTTTTTAATTTGCCGCAGTTCTTGTTACGGCTTTTACATTTCCTCTATCCCTCAAATCACGACCTTCATTCGCTTCCATAAACATTTCCAGAATATCGGTTTTAATCAGGACTTTGCGACCAACCTTTAATACTGGAAGTTTCTTCCATTCTACAAGCTGTCTTAAGGTGTTTCTGCCGATTCCCGTATAGTCAGCAGCTTCTTCGATGGATAATGCAATTTTTCTTTGCGTCATATAATCACCTCCTTATAAATTGCATTATGCAATTCTTGTGATGTAAGTATATCCTTTTCATATCTTTTTGTCAAGCGTTACGAAATATTAAAAATAATTTTTAAGTTGCATATTGCAATTACAGAAAAACAATGCTATAATTCATACATACCGAAAAAGGAGGCAGTCAGCATGAAAGATAAAGAACTACGCAAGCTGATAGGCAGCAGAGTAAAACAGCGCCGTCTGGAATTGAATCTGACACAGCCTTATGTCGCAGAAAAGATGGGTGTTACCGCTTCTACAATCCTGCGTTATGAGAATGGTTCGATTGACAATACGAAAAAAATGGTGCTGGAAGGTCTTTCGGAAGCACTCCATGTATCTGTGGAATGGCTCAAAGGGGAAACAGATGAATATGAAACCGACATTACGGATAAGAGAGAGTTACAGATTCGTGATGCGATGGGAGATATTCTGGAACAGTTACCGCTTGCCCTTACCAAAGAAGAAGATGCTTTTTCAAAAGATTTATTACTGCTGATGTTAAAACAATATGGTCTGTTTTTGGATTCCTTCCAGTTCGCCTGCAAAAACTTCAAGGGGAATGCTGGTCAGACGGATATTGCCAAAACAATAGGGTTTGAATCGAATGATGAATATAATGAGATTATGTTCTTAAGGGAAATCACTCACACCATCAATGCTTTTAATGAGATGGCAGACGTTGTAAGGCTCTATTCCAAGAAACCAAAAACAGCAGAACAAAGGCTTGCAAATCTTTTATCAGAAGTCTTATACGAAGATTCCGAATCGGTATAGTAAGACAACCGGAGTTATGATATACTTACACGCACGAAGCATTTCATCAGTTCCGATTGTCTAATATCGAAAGGAGACATACGATTATGGCAAAAGGATCTGTAAGAAAAAAAGGAAAGAAATGGTACTACCGCTTCTATGTAGAGGACGCAAGCGGCAATCTTGTTCAGAAAGAATGCGTTGGAACAGAAAGCAAAAGTGAAACTGAAAAGCTGCTCCGTCAGGCAATGGATGATTATGAGAAAAAGAAATTTGTTGCCAAAGCGGAAAATCTCACAGTCGGACAGCTTTTGGATGTGTGGGCAGAGGAGGAATTAAAAACAGGTACGCTCAGCAATGGTACGGTGGAGAATTACCTCGGAACAATCCGAAATATCAAGAAACACCCATTGGCAGAACGGAAACTGAAAAATGTAACCTCTGAACATTTGCAATCCTTCTTCGATTTGCTTTCCTTCGGGGGAGTTCATCCCGACGGAAAAGAGAGAAAGGGTTACAGCAAAGATTATATCCATTCTTTTTCCGCAGTCATGCAGCAGTCCTTCCGTTTTGCAGTATTTCCAAAGCAGTATATTACGTTCAATCCCATGCAGTATATTAAACTGCGGTATCAGACGGATGAAGTGGATTTGTTTTCCGATGAGGATATGGACGGAAATGTCCAACCAATTTCACGAGAAGATTATGAAAGATTGCTTGCTTATCTGCAAAAAAAGAACCCAGCCGCAATACTTCCAATCCAGATAGCCTATTATGCCGGGCTTCGTATTGGAGAAGCCTGCGGTTTGGCATGGCAGGACGTAAATCTGGAAGAACAATGCCTTACCATAAGACGCAGCATCCGATATGATGGCTCAAAGCGCAAATATATCATCGGACCAACCAAGCGGAAAAAAGTAAGGGTTGTTGATTTTGGAGATACACTGGTAGAGATTTTCCGTAATGCCCGGAAAGAGCAGTTAAAAAATCGAATGCAGTACGGAGAACTTTATCACACGAACTACTACAAAGAGGTCAAAGAGAAAAACAGAGTGTACTACGAATATTATTGTTTAGACAGAACAGAGGAAGTCCCGACAGATTATAAAGAAATTTCTTTCGTCTGTTTAAGACCGGATGGTTGTTTGGAACTTCCAACTACTTTGGGGACTGTTTGCAGAAAGGTGGCAAAAACATTAGAGGGATTTGAAGGCTTTCATTTCCACCAGTTACGTCACACCTATACAAGCAACCTTTTAGCAAATGGAGCTGCCCCAAAAGATGTGCAGGAATTGTTGGGACACTCAGATGTCAGTACCACAATGAACGTCTATGCTCACTCCACAAGAGATGCGAAACGAAAATCAGTTCGGCTTCTTGATAAAGTGGTGGGCAATGACTAAAAAATTTCCCTTATTTCCCTTGTGATTATCTCATAAGGGCAAAAATAAGGGAAACTACATATCATTTCACTAATGGACAGGCGGGAAAGCCTATAAAATGGGGAAAGTTAGAGGAATAATTATATAAATTCCAGTTTGCCAGATTCTTAATAATATGCGAAAAACCAGTGGGGTAAGGAACAAGGCGAAGCCGGTATGCCGTAGGACAGTCCTTGACGGAACGGACGTTGCCAATAACACCTTTCTGTGAGCTGCGCATCACTGCACGAAGTGCATTTTGAATGTGTAATTGGATTGTAATTGAATGGCATCCGCTGATTGAAATAAACATGAAACTGTGATAGAATTGAAAAGATTTAATGGTTCTTTAAGGTGTAGTTAAGATTAAAATGATGTAAAAGCGGTGTAGTAAAAGATAAAAATATAAAGTAAGGGCATGGATATGCCCGTAAATACGGAGGTTTAGAAATTATGGAACAATACAAGCAGGAATTTATCGAATTTATGGTGGAGAGCAATGTGCTTAAGTTTGGAGAATTTACATTGAAGAGCGGAAGAAAATCACCATTCTTTATGAATGCGGGAGCTTATGTAACGGGCAGTCAGTTGAAACGGCTTGGGGAATATTATGCAAAGGCAATTCATGATAAATATGGAGATGACTTTGACGTGCTGTTTGGGCCTGCATATAAGGGAATCCCGCTGGCAGTTGTGACAGCAATGGCTTACAGTGAGTTGTATGGAAAAGAGGTGCGTTATTGTTCAGACCGGAAGGAAGAAAAGGATCACGGTGCGGACAAAGGGAGCTTTCTTGGCAGTAAACTGCAGGATGGCGACCGTGTTGTGATGATTGAAGATGTGACTACATCCGGAAAATCTATGGAAGAGACGGTTCCGAAAGTTCGTGGGGCTGCTAACGTGGAGATTGTAGGTCTGATGGTATCCCTGAACCGCATGGAAGTAGGCAAGGGTGGGGAGAAATGTGCTCTTGACGAAGTGAAGGAATTGTACGGTTTTGAAACTGGAGCAATCGTAACGATGGAGGAAGTAACGGAATATTTATATAACAGAGAATGTCAGGGCAAAATTGTGATTGACGATACATTAAAAGCAGCGATTGACGCATATTATGAACAGTATGGTGTAAAATAGCAGGAGGGATTCGGATGAACAACGAGAAAGCATTTAAGACAATGGGACTTGCCGGAGCGGCTGATATAGCTATCGGTATTGTGATGGTTGTTGCAGGGGTTACAACCGGTATTATTGCCATCATCAACGGGGCACGCCTGATAAAAAACAGAAAAGGATTGACATTTTAGGTTCTGAAGTTAGAAGGGTGCTGTTTTGAATTATAGTAAGAGAAGTAGGTTACGCATATTAGGGAAGATATTATTTATTTTCTATATAGGATTTATTATTTATTTTCTGCTTTTTTCAGACTGGTATGGAAGAAGCGTGGAGGGAATGCAGGAATATCGTTATAATCTGGTGCTGTTTAAGGAGATTAAACGGTTCTGGCAATACAGGGAGCAGCTTGGCGCATATGCAATGTTTACCAATCTTTTTGGGAATGTGCTGATTTTTGTTCCTTTTGGATTTTTCATGCCTATGGCGAGCAAGTACAGGAGCTTCTTCTCGGCAGTTTTCTACAGTTTTGTGCTGAGTTTTTGCGTGGAGACGTTCCAGCTTATTGCGAAAGTGGGGAGCTTTGATGTGGATGACCTGCTCCTAAATACCATAGGAGGGGCGTTTGGTTATGTTGTTTTTGTGGTATGTGCGGCCATAAGGAGAAAATATGTTAAAAGATAGAATAAGAGATGCCATTAAAGAGCAGAGGAAAGAAAGGCAGAAGAAAAAAACAGAAAAAGAGAAAATGAAGCGCAGGCGCAGGAAGTTTGGACAGGCTCCGTTGAAGCACGCGAAAAGAGGATTAGAGTCCTGTTTCCTGGCAGGACTCACCGTATTTTTTATGGTTCTGGTATTTTCTGTTTCGTACATAAGCAAAGGTGATGTCAGCCTTTTGATAGGCGCGGTAGGTTTCCTGATGCTGGTGATGTCAGCGGCAGGGGTGTACAAGGCGGTTCAAGGATTTAAAGAAAGAGACAAAGAATATATTTCCTGCAAAATAGGAATTGTGTTAAATGGGATCTTTACCTTTGTTTTTATTGTAATTTTCTTAAGGGGGCTTTTTTAAATGATGACAGAACGCTATGAACTGGCGGTAGAGAGAATCGGCAGGATTATAGAAGAGGAGACAGTGGCGGAAACATACCGTCCGTATTTTCAAAAGACGGCAAAGTTCGTGGGGATGCTCTGTGAACTGAAGGAAGAGCTGGAGTCCGGGTGTTACCGGGAACTTACGCTTCAGGAACTTCAGGAAAGAAACTGCAGGCTGTATGAAGATATTCTGCCTGAAAATTATGATGCGAGCTACGCTGATCCGGCTTATGCCGCAAAAATGCTCGGAAAAGAATATGGACAGATGCTGAGTTTTCTGTATACAGAGATACGGGGAGCTATTGCATATACATTTGAGCACCGCATAGAATATCTGACGGTGCTTTATGAGTTATTTATTGAAATATATAATTGCTTTGAGGCGGAAGAGCAGCCGGAAGTAAAAACGCTGCGGGACATCATTTACTGGTATGCCAGTGATTATTGTGAGATTTTTGTGGCGGACAAGATTGTAGAGCAGCTTGACCCGGATAGTTCTTTTGCGTCAGACATTATTATGAACAGTTCTTTGGATGATGTAAGGTATCTGTATCGATTCGGAGAGTATATCAGCGAAAATGAGCTTCGTACAGCGGAATATCTGCAGAAGCTGCCGGAAGAGACAATCCAGAAAATGGCAGATGTCTATACGGAAGGTTATCGGAAGGGATTTGTGAATACGGGTAAAGACCTGTCGAAGAAATCGGTGGTAAATATCCGTTATGTGCTGGGGTTTGAACGAGTGGTGAAACGGGCAATCTGCAATTTTGAAAAGATGGGTCTAAGACCTGTTATCTATCGTTCATCCGTGAGTGTGCTTACGAAGCGTCAGCATCTGAAGATAGGGTATTATGGGGCCACTGCAAATAAACAATATGAGTATGACCACCGGAATGACCAGGGGATTTTCCTGAATAAGCGTTTTATAGAGAGAAAACTGGAAGTGATGCGCCATGCCTATGAAGTTAATAAGGATCTGGCGTCGCAACTTGCAGGTCCGGCGGTGATGGAAGTGTTCGGGGAGCAGCCGTTTTCACCGGAACAAAAGGAAGAAGCTGTGCATCTGACAGACAGGCAGGAGGAACTGGCAAGAATGTATGACAGCAAGTCCGGACAGATGACGAACACCTATATTCCCGGGGATGAGAGAAGCTTTACGATTATTGCCTGGCCGGTGCCGGAGATCGGGGCGGAGTACGAAGAAATTTTTGATGAAGTAATCCGTATCAATACGCTGGGTGCGCAGGTCTATGAGAAGGTTCAGCAGACGTTGATTGATGCGCTCGACCAGGGCGAGTGTGTGCGGATTCTTGGAAAGGATGGCAACAGGACCGATCTGACCGTGCAGCTTCACAGACTTGAGAATCCGGTGAAGGAGACGATATTTGAAAACTGTGTGGCGGATGTAAATATTCCGGTAGGGGAAGTTTTTACTTCTCCGGTTCTGGAAGGAACCAGCGGAACCTTGCATGTGAGCAAGGTGTACCTAAATGAGCTGCAGTATCGGGATCTGGAAATCCGGTTTACGGATGGAATGATTGCGGACTATAATTGCAGTAATTTTCAGCGGGAAGAAGACTGTAAGAAATATGTACGGGAAAATGTGCTTTATAATCATCCGACGCTGCCGCTTGGTGAATTTGCCATTGGAACGAATACGACGGCGTATGTGGCGGCGAAGAAGTATGGTATTGAAGATAAAATGCCGATTCTGATTGCGGAGAAGATGGGACCCCATTTTGCGGTGGGAGATACTTGCTATAGTTGGAGTGAAGATATAAAGGTATACAATCCCAATGGTAAGGAAATCATAGCAAGGGATAATTCCGTTTCTATTCAGAGAAAAGAAGATGTCTCGAAAGCTTATTTCCATTGCCATACGGATATTACCATTCCTTATGAAGAACTGGGCAGTATTACGGTTCTTACAAAAGGAGGCGGAGAAATCAGGCTTCTTTCAGACGGAAGATTTGTACTTCCCGGCACAGAAATTCTGAATGAACCGTTGGACAATCCGTACACGGTATGATATATTTATGAAAGTAACAGCGAACACGGGAAAGCATTGTTTGCCAAGTGGGCGTAAGAAAGCAGAAAGGATGAATGTGATGTCAAAGGTAGGAATTGTGATGGGCAGCGACTCAGACCTGAAGGTTATGGGTAAAGCCGCTGACATGTTAGAAAAGCTTGGAATTGAATATGAGATGACGGTCATCTCCGCACACCGGGAGCCGGATGTGTTCTTTGAATATGCAAAGTCAGCAGAAGAAAAAGGGTTTAAAGTAATTATTGCAGGCGCAGGAATGGCAGCGCATCTTCCGGGAATGTGCGCGGCAATCTTCCCGATGCCGGTGATTGGTGTGCCGATGTCAGGAAAGAATCTGGAGGGTCAGGATGCACTTTACTCTATTGTGCAGATGCCGCCGGGAATTCCGGTTGCAACGGTTGCCATTGACGGTGGAATGAACGCGGCGATTCTTGCGGCGAGGATTCTTGCTGTTTCTGATGCGGCGCTGCTTGAAAGGCTGAAGGAATATACAAAGGAAATGAAAGAGACTGTTCAGGCGAAGGATGCGAAGTTAAAGGAGCTTGGATATAAAGAATATCTGAATCAGAAGTAGGAGATTGCTTCTTCCCCCGGAACCGCCGGGCGGAATTGAAAATATTAAGACAAATAAGGAGACGGATTATGGATTACAAGAATGCGGGTGTAGATATTGAGGCGGGATATAAGTCGGTAGAGTTAATGAAGAAGCATGTAAAAGAGACGATGCGGCCGGAAGTCCTCGGCGGGCTTGGCGGATTTGCAGGAGCTTTTGACTTAAGCGGCATTAAACAGATGGATGAGCCTGTTCTGTTATCAGGAACTGATGGATGCGGAACCAAGGTAAAGCTTGCGTTTGTTATGGACAAGCACGATACCATAGGTATTGATGCTGTTGCCATGTGTGTAAATGATATTGCGTGCTCTGGCGGAGAACCCTTATTCTTCCTGGATTACATCGCATGTGGTAAGAACTATCCTGAAAAAATCGCGACGATTGTAAGTGGTGTAGCTGAGGGGTGTAAACAGTCAGAATGCGCTCTGGTAGGCGGAGAGACTGCAGAACATCCGGGACTTATGCCGGTAGATGAATATGACCTTGCGGGATTTGCCGTAGGTGTGGTTGATAAAAAGGATATTATCAGTGGAGAGAATATCAAACCGGGGGACGTTCTGGTGGGCATGGCTTCCAGTGGAGTCCACAGCAACGGATTTTCTCTGGTGCGCAAGGTGTTTGAGATGACGAAGGAATCTCTGGATACATATTATGATGAACTGGGTAAAACGCTGGGAGAAGCGTTGATTGCGCCGACCAAGATTTACGTGAAAGCCTTAAAAAGCATTAAAAACAGCGGTGTAAAGGTAAAGGGATGCAGCCATATTACAGGCGGCGGCTTCTATGAGAACATTCCGAGAATGCTTCCGGAAGGCGTCAGGGCTGTTGTGGAGAAGAACAGCTATGAAGTTCCTGCAATCTTTAAGCTTCTGGCGAAGGAAGGCGACATTGCAGAAGAGATGATGTACAATACTTTTAATATGGGTCTTGGTATGATTCTTGCTTTAGAACCGGAAGATGTGGACAAGGCAATAGAAGCGATCCGGGCAGCAGGTGAAGAGGCCTATGTAGTTGGACGTGTAGAAGCAGGAGAAAAAGGAGTTACATTATGCTAAATGTAGTTGTACTCGTATCCGGCGGCGGAACGAATCTTCAGGCAATTATAGATGCTGTGGAGGTAGGCTCGATTACCAATACGAAAATTGTCGGTGTAATCAGCAATAATAGGAACGCTTATGCTATGGAGCGGGCAAAAAATCATGGAATTGCCGCTCAGTGTATTTCTCCGAAAGACTATGAGACGAGAGAGAAGTTTAATGAAAAATTCATGGAAGCTGTGGAGGCGATGAATCCGGACTTGATTGTTCTGGCAGGATTTCTTGTGGTAATTCCGGAAGTTATGATTGCGAGGTACCGGAATCGGATGATTAATGTCCATCCGTCCCTGATCCCGTCCTTTTGTGGAACCGGATATTACGGGCTTAAGGTTCACGAGGCGGCGCTTGCCCGTGGCGTGAAAGTGGTAGGAGCGACTGTACATTTTGTAGATGAAGGAACGGACACCGGTCCGATTATTCTTCAGAAGGCGGTAGAGGTAGAGCAGGGAGATACTCCGGAAACTCTGCAGCGTCGTGTCATGGAGCAGGCGGAGTGGAAGATTCTTCCAAGAGCCATTGATCTGATTGCGAATGGCAGAGTGAAGGTAGAGAATAACCTGGTAACAATACAATAAGGAGGAGTATCATGAAAGTATTAATTGTAGGAAGCGGCGGCAGAGAACATGCAATTGCATACTGTGTGGCAAAAAGTGAAAAGGTGGATAAGATCTATTGTACCCCGGGTAATGCCGGAATTGCGGAATATGCGGAGTGTGCGCCGATTGGTGCAATGGAATTTGATAAAATCGTTGCATTTGCAAAAGAAAAAGGAGTTGATCTTGTAATCGTTGGAATGGATGATCCTCTGGTCGGCGGTCTGGTGGACGAACTGGAGGCAGCCGGAATCCGTGCGTTTGGACCGCGTAAGAATGCGGCAATCCTGGAAGGCTCCAAGGCGTTTTCCAAAGACCTGATGAAAAAATATCATATTCCGACGGCGGCATATGAGAATTTTGATAATCCAGAGGAAGCGCTTGCTTATCTGGAAACTGCCAAGTTCCCTATTGTTCTGAAAGCAGATGGTCTTGCGCTTGGAAAAGGCGTGCTGATCTGTAATACGCTGGAAGAGGCGAAGGATGGCGTTAAGACGATTATGCTGGATAAGAAGTTCGGTGATTCCGGGAATACCATGGTGGTAGAAGAATTTATGACCGGACGTGAAGTGTCTGTGCTTTCTTTTGTGGATGGCAATACCATTAAGACTATGACATCTGCGCAGGATCATAAGCGCGCGGGAGATGGGGATACCGGGCTGAATACAGGCGGCATGGGGACCTTCTCTCCAAGCCCGTTCTATACAAAAGAGGTAGAGGAATTCTGCAATAAATATGTCTATCAGGCGACAGTGGATGCTATGAAGGCAGAAGGAAGACCGTTCAAAGGAGTTATTTTCTTTGGATTGATGCTGACAGAAGATGGCCCGAAGGTACTGGAATATAATGCGAGATTCGGTGACCCGGAGGCACAGGTTGTCCTGCCGCGTATGAAGAATGACATTATTGACGTGGTGGAGGCTTGTATCGACGGAACCTTAGACCAAATTGATCTGCAGTTTGAAGATAATGCTGCGGTATGTGTTGTGCTTGCCTCAGACGGGTACCCGCTGGCTTATGACAAGGGGCTTCCCATCAGCGGGCTTGAAGAATTCGGAAAGCATGAGGGGTATTACTGCTTCCATGCCGGAACCAAGTTTGAAGGCGATCAGATTGTAACCAATGGAGGACGTGTGCTGGGTGTTACCGCAAAAGGAAAAGACTTGAAGGAAGCAAGGGCGAATGCTTATGCGGCGACCGAATGGGTGCAGTTCGATAATAAATATATGCGCCATGATATTGGAAAGGCAATTGACGAGGCGTAATTTATGTAAAAGATACAAATAGAAAATGCGTCTTGCTGTTTTGTGGCGGCAGCTTTACTTTGCCGGAATCTCACAGATGAACAGCAGGACGCATTTTTTAGTAGTTTCCCAGCTCATCTAAGTACTTATCAATTCGTTTCAGTCTCTTTTCAATCCCCTTTGCTTTATGACTGATGGTCTCCAACAGTGCTTCTGTCGCGAACTGGGGGGCAACCATGGAATTGAAAAAGGTGTTGCTGTCAACAGGAGCCGTCAGTAGTACAGTGGCATATTTGGCAAGCAGGGCACTGGGTTTATCTGTGATGACAATGATATTTGCTCCGGCTTCCTGTGCCATCCGGGCACTGATCTCATCCACGGAAGAATAGCGTGGGAAGCTGAAGATTACCAGGCAGTCATCCTTAGATATATTGCACATATGGTCAATAGGGCTAATAGGGGAAGCGTTGGTGGCTTCTACATTAGGGACCATATGTTTTAAATACAGAAGAAAATAGTCGCCGAGAGAAGAATTTCCTCTGGAGGCGGCAATGTATTTGTGGCGGCTGCATATGATAATATCAGCGGCCTCTTCAAAGGAAGAAATCTGATTATTGATTAGAATATTTTCCAGGTTTTTGGCAGCGTTTTTAAAATGCCGGTGAATATAATCAGAATTTGTTTCCAGCTTGGCTCTTTTAGCGATACGGTGAGAAGGTATTGTGATAGAACTGGATATGCTGAGAACCTGATCCTGATAAGTCCTTCTTAAATTTTTCTGGAAATCCATGAAGCCGTCATATCCCAGTGAACGGCTGAAACGTATAACAGAAGATTCGCTTACTTCCAATTTTGAAGCTATTTCCGTAGATGTCATGAAGCAGGCGTCCGCCGTATTGTCTAAAATGAATTTTGCAATCATTTTTTGTGTCTTTGTTAATTGTGCATTGTTGATTGTGTCTCTTAACTCTTTCATTCCCTTATCCTCCAACGTGGAAATAAAACTATTTATAATTGAATTTAACCACGAAACGAAAAAAGATGCAAGAAAAATTGAACACACAATTAAAAGGAATTTTTTAAAAATAAAAAATTGTTAAAAAAATAACTTTTATTGAACAAAAACTAAAGATGTGATAGTATGATTTTAAAGATAAATGAATAATATTCTTCATTATATATAAAATGTGAAAAATATTATTCAAAATGTGAGCATTGAGGGAGCGTAACTTTTGAATCATATTGTATGAAAAAGCAGGAGGAACAGCAGTGAAAGTAGGATGTGTAAAGGAGATTAAAAACAAAGAGTTCCGTGTAGGAATGACACCGGACAATGTGAAAAGCTATGTGAGTGCAGGGCATGAGGTGTATATTGAAAAGAATGCCGGAGAAGGTTCCGGCTTTACAGACAGCGAATATGAAGCAGCGGGTGCCAGGATGATAGAGACGGCGAAAGAAGTATGGGATACCGTTGAGATGATGATAAAAGTAAAAGAACCGTTGCCGGAGGAGTATTCGCTATTCCATGAAGGATTAATTTTGTATACCTATCTCCATCTTGCCGCAGACAAACCGCAGACGGATGCATTATTAGGGGGCAAAGTAAAAGGGGTTGCTTATGAAACATTATTTGATCCGAAAAATGGCGGGCTGCCGCTTCTTGCGCCTATGAGCCAGATTGCCGGAAGACTTAGCATTCAGGAGGGTGCAAAATATCTGGAGAAGACATTTGGCGGAGAGGGAGTCCTTCTGGCAGGTGTTCCGGGAACGCCAAAGGCGAATGTTGTAATTCTGGGCGGCGGTAACGTGGGGACGAATGCATGTAAAATTGCAGTAGGTATGGGGGCAAATGTGACAATTATGGACATAAGCCTTTCGAGACTTGCTTATCTGGATGATATTTTTGGAGCACGTATTCAGACGTTGGTGTCTACAGATGCTAATATTGAAAAAGCTGTGAAGGAGGCAGATCTTGTTGTTGGAGCGGTTTTGATTCCAGGGAAGGCTGCACCGAAGATTTTCAAGAAAAAATACCTGAAGGAAATGAAGCCCGGCGCAGTATTTGTAGACGTTGCGGTTGACCAGGGCGGTTGTGGGGAGACGACGAGAGTTACTTATCATGACGATCCGATTTTCATTGAAGATGGAATTGTTCATTATTGCGTGGGCAATATGCCCGGCGCGGTTCCGAGGACTTCTACAATAGCTCTTACGAATGCGACGTTAAACTATGGCTTGCAGATTGCGGGTAAAGGGCTTGAAAGGGCATGTGCAGAGAATGAAGTTATTTATTCTGCAATCAATACCTACGACGGAAAGCTTACCTGTAAGAATGTAGCAGACAGTTTTGACTGCTATGAATATACGGATATCCGAGAAATTTGTAAATAAAATACAGACCCTTCCAGAATGGGAAGCGCACTTTCGGGTGCGCTTCTCTTTTATGGCTGAATAGTTACAATCTTTTTGCGGAAAAGAATAGTTTTGCTTGCGGTATAGAGCGTGTTGTGCTATTGTAAGTATAACAGCTAAAAACGTCAGAAAAGGTGATGCTATGTATATAGAGATTGATTTTAATAGTGATGAAGCGATTTATATGCAGCTTCGCAACCAGATTATTATGGGGATTGCCACGTCGGAGATACGGGAGGGAGATACGCTGCCATCCGTAAGGCAGCTCGCCCAGACGGTGGGCATTAATATGCACACCGTGAATAAGGCATATGCCGTACTTAGGCAGGAAGGATTTGTACAGTTAGACAGAAGAAAAGGAGCTGTTATTGCCATAGATATTGATAAGTTGAAGGCGGTTGCCGAGATGAAGGAGCAGCTGCGCATTGTACTTGCGCAGGGGTGCTGTAAGAATATTTCCAAAGAAGAGGTTCACGGGCTGGTGGACGAAATATTTGAAGAATATTCGTAGGAGGATTACTTGGAATGAATTATACACAACAGGCGAATGAAGTTTTGCAGAGCGCGAAGAAGATGGCGAAGGAGCTGAAACATCCGTATATAGGTACGGAGCATCTTTTGCTTGGGCTGAGAAAGGTCTATGCCGGGGTTGCCGGACAGATTCTTGGGATGAATGGTGTAAAGGAAGAGAATATACTGAAAATTGTTGATGAACTTGTTTCCCCGGCACAGGGAGCGGCGACGGCTGTTAATCCGGAGATGAGTCCGCGCCTGGAGTATATCCTGGAGGGAGCCGAGGAGGAGGCGATGCGCTTAAAATCTCCGGAAGTAGGGACGGAGCATATGCTTCTTGCGATGCTGCGGGATGTAGACTGCGTGGGTGCCAGGATACTTCTGACACTGAATATTAGCCTGCAGAAGGTTTGTCAGGATATTTTGCAGACGGTGGGCGTTGACCCCAAAGAGTATATGGATGATATGCCAGATGACGGGAGACGTAAAAACAGCGTTCTGGAACAACATGGGACGGATTTGACGCTGCGTGCAATGGAAGGGAAACTTGATCCGGTAATCGGGCGGGAGAAAGAGATTGGGCGGCTGATGCAGGTGTTGAGCAGAAGGACGAAGAACAATCCTTGTTTGGTGGGCGAACCAGGTGTGGGGAAGACTGCTGTCATTGAAGGGCTTGCTATGCAGATAGCAGCCGGAGTGGTTCCGGATAATATGAAGGAAAAGAAAATTATGACGATTGATCTGGCGAGTATGATCGCAGGGTCCAAGTATCGGGGAGAATTTGAGGAACGGATGAAGCGTCTGATTCAGGAAGTAAAGACTGCGGGGAATGTGATTTTGTTTCTGGACGAAGTGCACACGATTATCGGCGCAGGCGGCGCAGAGGGCGCTATGGATGCATCCAATATTCTGAAACCGTCCCTTGCCAGAGGAGAATTGCAGCTGATTGGTGCGACCACGATTGCAGAATACCGTAAATATATTGAAAAGGACGCGGCGCTGGAAAGGAGGTTTCAACCGATTACTGTAGAGGAACCTACGGAAGAGCAATGTCTGGTTATTTTAAAAGGGCTACAGAAAAAGTATGAAGAACATCACCGTGTGGAAATCAGTCCGGAGGCTTTGGCGGCGGCGGTACAGATGGCAGAAAGGTATGTGAACGATCGGTTCCTTCCGGATAAGGCGATTGACGTCCTGGATGAAGCATGTTCAAAAGTAAGCATGAGAGGCTTTCAGGCACCGGAGAGTATTTATCAAATGGAAGAGCTGATTGAGAGCCTTATGGCGGAAAAAGAAGACGCGATCAAAAGAGGCGATATGAATGAAGCATCTCGTATCTACAGAGAACAGCAGGATGCGGAGAAGAAACTGGAGCAAGTGCGTGCGAGATTCCAGAAGCGCAGCCAGGGCAAGCTGGCGGTAGTAACGGAAAATGATATTGCGGAGGTTGTATCAGAGTGGACGAGGATTCCGGTGCAGAAGCTGACAGAGTCTGAGAGCGTAAGGCTCAAGAATTTAGAAAAGACGCTTCATAAGCGCGTAGTAGGGCAGGAGGAGGCTGTTACAGCAGTGGCGAAAGCGGTGCGAAGAGGACGGGTAGGACTGAAAGACCCGGGACGCCCGATTGGCTCCTTTTTGTTCCTGGGACCAACTGGAGTGGGGAAGACAGAACTGTCCAAAGCACTTGCGGAGGCGTTGTTTGGCAATGAAGACTCTGTTATTAGGGTGGATATGTCTGAATATATGGAAAAGCATAGTGTATCTAAAATGATTGGATCTCCGCCGGGATATGTAGGGCACGATGATGGCGGCCAGCTCAGCGAGCAGGTAAGACGCCATCCTTATTCCGTGGTTTTGTTTGATGAGATAGAAAAAGCACATCCAGATGTGTTCAATATTTTACTGCAGGTGTTGGATGACGGACATATTACCGATTCACAGGGGCGGAAGGTTGATTTCAGGAATACAGTTATTATTATGACTTCCAATGCCGGGGCGCAGGCGATTATTGAGCCAAAACGGCTGGGGTTTGCGGCGAAGGAAGACACCGCAGCTGATTATAAACGGATGAAAGAAAATGTGATGAATGAGATTAAACTGATTTTTCGTCCGGAATTTTTGAATCGTATTGACGAAATCATGGTGTTCCATGCACTGGATAAAAACCACATGAAGAAAATTGTGGGGATGATGTGTAAAGAAGTGATAAAGCGTGCAGATGAGCAGCTTGGTATCAAACTGGTTATCCGGGATTCTGTGAAAAAACATATCGTGGAAACCGGAACCGATCAGAAATATGGGGCAAGACCACTGAGACGTGCCGTGCAAAATCAGTTGGAAGATAAACTTGCAGAAGCGATTCTTGATGGCAATATTACCAGAGGAAGCGAAGTAATCGCAGGCATATCTAAAAAAGAAATTAAATTTGAAGTCAAGACTACAAAAGACAAACAGTAAATGCTATAATGTACGCGAAGGCAATGAGCCGTGCAAATCCTTGCGATGACAAGCGGGCTGCTTGCAGACCGGTTTGGCAGCGGGAGGATTTATAGGGCGAAGCCCGCGAGCGAGCAAGCGAAGCTTGCGAGATAGCACGGCGTGGAAACGAAGCGCGAGGAGTAAGCGGCAGAGGGCGAAGCCCGCGAGCGAGCAAGCGAAGCTTGCGAGATAGCACGGCGTGGAAACGAAGTGCGAGGAGTAAGCGGCAGAGTTGCAGGAAATACTAGGAGGATAAATAACATGGCGGTAGTAAAAGAACTGTTGAGAGCGGAATCAGATGGAACGCTTAGCTTTGGCGATTACACATTGGATTCTAAGACAAAATTAGACGGATTTGAATTCCAGGGAGACTTATTTAAGGTTAAGACATTTGCAGAGATTACGAAATTAGAAAAAAATGGAATGTTCGTTTACGAATCTGTTCCGGGTACGGCAGTTGAGAACTTTAAAGCATCCGATGATGAAGTAACATTCAGAGTATCGGCAGAGAAGGACGTACAGTTTACGTTGGAATTAGAGGCGGATACAGAGTATACGGTATACATGAATGGTGCAAATGTAGGAGATATGAAAACAAATATGAGCGGTAAATTGAGCGTCAGTGCAGAGTTTGAACCGGAACAGTGTGTTGAGGTTAAGATTGTGAAAAAATAAATGGAATGGTATAAAGTGTAGAAAGCATTTGAAGGGCTGCGCGCAAGCAGCCCTTTTTGTTAGATAAGAATGAATGTAGGAGACGGTTATGGCGAAGGCAAAAAAAAGTATATATTTCTGTCAGAATTGCGGGCATGAAGAGACGAAATGGCTGGGGCAGTGTCCGATGTGCAAGGAGTGGAATACATTTGTAGAAGAAAAAGTAACGCCGCTCAAAGGAGGTTCATCGAAGAGTGCGGTGAGAGAGGCAGAGGTAACAACTCTTAATAATGTCACAACAGATCAAGATGAAAGAATGCAGACGAACATCGCAGAGTTGGATCGCGTGCTGGGGGGAGGAATTGTGCCGGGATCATTAATTTTGGTAGGCGGCGACCCCGGGATTGGGAAATCTACATTGCTTCTGCAAGTGTGTCAGCAGCTGGCTGCCCAGGGAAGAAAGGTTTTATATATTTCAGGGGAAGAATCGTTGAAGCAGATAAAACTTAGGGCAAACCGAATGGGTGAATTTACCGAACAGCTTTTGCTGCTGTGTGAGACAAATCTAGAAACGATCCGTTTGGTTATTGAAAAACAAAAGCCCGAAATCGCCATTATTGATTCCATTCAGACAATGTACAGTGAGGAAGTGGCATCTGCTCCGGGAAGCGTGTCTCAGGTGCGGGAAGCTACGAATACTTTGATGCAGCTTGCAAAGGGAATGACAATTTCTATCTTTATTGTAGGGCATGTGACAAAAGAAGGTACGGTAGCGGGGCCGAGAGTGCTGGAACATATGGTAGATACCGTATTATATTTTGAGGGTGACAGATATGCGTCTTACAGGATACTGCGAGGCGTGAAAAATAGATTTGGTTCTACGAATGAGATCGGAGTTTTTGAAATGCGGCAGACAGGGCTTGTGGAAGTTTCAAATCCTTCTGAATATATGCTGAACGGCCGGCCGCAGAATGCATCTGGTTCAGTGGTGGCATGTTCTATGGAGGGAACGCGCCCTATTTTGATGGAAATACAAGCACTTGTATGCCAAAGTAATTTTGGAATGCCCAGGCGGACAGCGGCAGGAACTGATTATAATAGGGTTAATTTGCTGATGGCAGTTCTTGAAAAACGGCTGGGACTGCATCTTTCTAATTATGATGCATATGTGAATATCGCGGGAGGGATTAAAATGAATGAACCTGCGATTGATTTGGGAATTGTAATGGCAATCATTTCGAGTTATAAAAACCATCCGATAGCAGAAGGGATGATTGTTTTTGGCGAAGTGGGACTTAGTGGTGAAGTGCGGGCAGTTAGTATGCCGGAACAGCGTGTGGCAGAAGCGAAAAAATTGGGTTTTGAAGTGTGTGTTATGCCAGAAGTGTCTGTAGATATGGTAAAGAAAGTTCAGGGGATAAAAGTAATTGGAGTAAAAAATATCATTGATGTAACAAGATTGATATAAAATGGAGCTTGCTGTCAATTTGTCGTATGGCCGAACGGATACAGAAGAACAGATATTTAAAAAAGGTACTTGACAATTCGGTTTGCGTGTGATAGTCTAAATAAGCTGTCGCGTGAGACAACAGGTTCAGACAGAAAATGACAGACGACGGCAAAAAAAAATAAAAAAAGTTGTTGACAAGCGATGAAAGATGTGATAATCTAAATAAGCTGTCGCGAGGACGACAACAAAGCAGAACCTTGATAACTGAACAATAGACAACGACCCTGAAAATTCTAAAAAGAGAAAATTCAGAGAACAAGCATCTATGAGGATGCAACCTAAAAACAGTAATAACGGGATAGGAAAGCTAGTAGTTTTCCTGAACGAGATGAAACTTAAAGGAAGCTCCTGCGATACTAAGCTCACTCTAAAAAGAGTTCGCAAAGTCATCGAGGAGCGTAAACGGACGTAGGAACCGTG
>NZ_JAOQJU010000035.1:0-29590 GCF_025567385.1 Dorea acetigenes | reverse complement strand
ACTGCCAATCACTAACATATCTGCAATTTTCAAGGTTCATCTGAGCCTATTTTTTTAACTCAGTTTTTTCATAGATTACTTGACACTACCGTATTTGTTTCCTTTGTTCTAACTACATATTATCCCTGTCCAAAACAAATAAACAGTCACCAAAAAGGCTCAAAGTTCTATAACTTTTAGTTACCATTTCCAAGAAAATACTTCTTTACCTCCGCAACCACCGCCTCTACCACAGAGTCATCATTTTTCTTAAGAGTCGCAATAACATATTTAGAGGCATGGTGAGTATCCTTGAAATCAATAACTTTAACTTCACTTTCTCTGACTACATCCTTCGATACCACTGCTACACCGGAGCCTATGGACACTTCAAACACAAGCTCATCAAATGTATCAACCTCTTTTCTTACTCTTGGTATATAACCATCCAACTTACATGCTTCCATAAAGTCATTATAAAAGTCCACACCATTTTTCCTGGATAACACAACCATATCCTGCTTCCCTAATTGTTCCGGTGTTACATACTCAAGTTCCGCAAACGGGTGATCAAACGAGCAAATCACACAAATATCATATGTATATAACACATCGTATTTTGCTTCAGGATGCTTCCGAAAATTTGACTCAACACCAAAGCTTATATCTACCTGACCTTCCACTAATCTCTTAAGCGACTCCTCAAAATTATATTTTATAAAGGCTAGCTTAACCTTATCAAACTGAGATTTAACCATGTTTAGTGATTCCAGTATTCTTCTGTTTTCAAAGGAGCCGGTAAATCCTATTCTAATTTCTTGTTGCTCCATTGTATTAAGCCGATTTTGAATACCCTCAACATACTCCTGTACTTTTTTTATTTCATTAAAATAATATTCTCCTGCAGAAGTAAGTACAGGTCGATAACCATCTCTGTTCAACAGCTTTACCCCTAATTCTTCTTCGAGAAGCTTCACTTGTCTGGATAAGTTCGGCTGACTCAAATACATTTTCTGTGCAGCCTTGGAAAATGATTTTTCCTCAACCACAGTTATAAAGTAATATACCTTTTTATCCAACATAGCTCTTCCCCCATAATTCAGTTCAAATCAAAAAGAACACTTTCATAGTCTTTTACAAAATACTTGATATTTTTACGTCCTTTTTGAATAATGGTATGCCCTTCTGATTCCAGCTTTTCTTTCTGCATTTCAGCACCACCGGGATATTTGGCGTTTAACTCTCCATTTGCTTTCAGTGTTCTCCAGTAAGGCGTTTCATCATTAGAACGCTGATAACTTGCCCATGCCACAATAGAAACAAAAATTCCTGCTGTAATAGGTTCTGTAAAATCTGCACCACTCAATTTTGCAAAATATTCTCGGAGCTTTCCAATAGTAATTACCTTACCATACGGAACTTGTTTCATTACTTTGTCGTAGTTGATTGGCGGGGCAAAGAACATCTTACTTCCACCATATTTTTCAATGCTTTTTGGGTCTGTAATAATCTGAAACTTTGGCATATCCTTCTTGTCACGCAACATAGCATTAAAATCCTTTTTATCTTCATTAGCCATATTTGCCACCTCCTGCTTTAAGGATAAGCAATTTATCAATTCTATGCAATGAGACAGTTTAAAAAACTCAATAACTTTATTCTGTTGTGAGGTTTTCAGTTCAGCTACTTCTTCTTTTCTTCTGAAACATGCGTGTATAAATCAGTTGTCATTGCCAACGTGGAATGACCTAAGAGTTTCTGTACTACCTGTTGGTTCACTCCATTTTCATACTTACAATATTTCCAAGCACTTTATCACTTTCAACACTTCATAAGCCATGCACTCAAGCTCACGAACAAGTTCGCTCGCTTGTCGGGCGTCGCCCTTTCTCCTCCTACGGCAGTGCTCACAACCTCGCGAACAAGTTCGCTCAGTTGTCGGGCATACGCCCTATGAATAACAAAAAAGACGTCCTTATTCTTGCAAGCAAGATAAGTCCGTCTTTTCCGTTATTCGCACTGCCTATTTTTGCACAATATTTATGATTCTGCCGGGTACGTAGATTTCTTTTACGATGGTTCCGGTGAGTTTGTCGGCTACGGCTGCTTTTCCTGCCGCTAATGCATCTTCTTTTGAGACATCTGCCGCAAGAGCCACAACTGCTCTTGTTTTTCCATTAATCTGTACGGCAATCTCGATTTCATCGTCTTTCATGGCTTCTTCGTCGTAAGCTGGCCATCCTGCCGCAAAGACTGTCTCATTATGTCCTAACTGTTCCCAGATTTCTTCTGCAATATGCGGGGCAAACGGTGCCAGGAGAACTGCCATACTACCCAGTGTCTCGGTGTCAATTCCGCCTGCTTTTTTAGAAATTTCAACCAGTTTATTGGTGTGCTCCATAAAACCGGAAATAACTGTATTCAGGCTGAAGTTCTCCAGACGTGTTGTAACGTCATAAATCAGTTTATTTCGTTCCTTAATCATTTCTTTTGTGGCTTCGATGTTCTTGTCTTTGCTATCCATCACAAGCCCCCATACTTTTTTCAGGAATCGGGATACACCATCAATTCCACGGTCGTCCCACTCTGCATCTAATTCCGGCGGTCCTACGAAAAGCTCATACATTCTCAGAGAGTCACATCCGTAATCTCTTACCAGATCATCCGGAGATACTACATTTCCTTTAGACTTGCTCATCTTAATTCCGTTCTTACCGGTAATCATTCCCTGGTTAAATAATTTATGGAATGGCTCATCAAAATCTACTACACCGATGTCATACAAAAACTTGGTGTAGAAGCGAGAATACAGAAGGTGCAGTACCGCATGTTCCACACCACCGATATACATATCTACCGGAAGCATCTCGTCCGCCTTTTCTCTGGATACCAATTCTTTATCATTATGATTATCTACATAGCGCAGGAAATACCAGGAGGAACCCGCCCACTGCGGCATAGTATTCGTCTCACGTTTTGCCGGTTTCCCGCATACCGGGCACTTACAGTTCACCCATTCTTCGATTCCGGCAAGCGGCGATTCTCCGGTTCCTGTCGGCTCATAGGATTCTACATCCGGCAGCCTGAGTGGTAATTCTTCTTCCGGTACAGGCACTGCACCGCAATCCGGGCAATGTACAATCGGAATCGGCTCTCCCCAATAACGCTGACGGGAAAATACCCAGTCACGCAGCTTATAATTTACGGTTGCACGGCCAATTCCTCTTTCTTCTATAATATGAGGCGCTTCTTTTTTAAGAACAGCAGATTCCATCCCGTTCCATTCACCAGAGTTAATCATCGTTCCATTTGCCTCTGTATAGGCCTCTGTCATATTTTCAATTTCTTTACCATCCTTCGCTATAACCTGGATGATTGGGATTTTGAATTTTGTGGCAAATTCAAAGTCACGATCATCGTGCGCAGGCACACACATAATCGCGCCTGTACCATAATCAGCCAGTACATAGTCTGATAACCAGATTGGAGTTTTTTCTCCATTTAAAGGATTGATTGCATAACTTCCGGTAAATACACCCGTCTTTTCCTTATCCTGCATACGGTCTACATTGGATTTCATAGATGCTTCGTAAATATATTTTTCTACAGCGTCTTTTGTCTCCGGTGTTGCAAGACTTGCCGCTAAAGCATGTTCCGGCGCCAGCACCATAAAGGTCGCTCCATATAAGGTATCCGGCCTTGTCGTATATACCGTAATCTTCTCGTCCCTTCCCTCTACCGGGAAATCAACCTCTGCACCGTAGGATTTACCAATCCAATCCGCCTGCATCTTCTTAACCTTCTCCGGCCAATCAAGCTTGTCAAGATCATTTAAGAGACGTTCTGCATATGCCGTAATCTTCAGCATCCACTGGCGGAGATTCTTCTTGGTAACCTCTGTCCCACAGCGCTCACATTTTCCGTTCACAACCTCTTCATTTGCAAGACCTGTCTTACAGGATGGGCACCAGTTAATCGGAAATTCCTTCTCATAAGCAAGACCTTCCTTGAACATCTTCACAAAAATCCACTGAGTCCATTTGTAGAATTCCGGATCGGTCGTATTTACTTCCATATCCCAGTCATATAATGCGGCAATTTCATTAATCTGGCGCTTAATATTTGCTACATTCTCTGCTGTAGACTTTGCCGGATGAACCCCCATCTTAATCGCATAGTTCTCAGCCGGAAGACCGAATGCATCCCAGCCCATGGGATGAACGATATAGTATCCCTGCAGCAATTTGTACCTGCTCCATACATCCGAAATAACATACCCTCTCCAGTGTCCTACGTGAAGGCCGTTTCCTGATGGATAGGGGAACATATCCAGACAATAGTACTTCTGCTTCTTATTTCCATCCTTATCTACCTTAGGATTCACCGGGTTCTTCTCCCAGTTCTCCCGCCATTTCTTCTCGATTGCTTTGTGATTATAGACAATCTTCTGTGCCATTTTTATAAATCCTCTCTTTCTGCCATAATGCATTCCTATGAAATAAAAGAGCCTTTCCATCCCGCAAGAGACGAAAAGGCTGTATTCCGTGGTACCACTCTTATTCGCCCGGATTCCGGCCGGACGCACTCATTACTTTCTATAACGGGAAACCCCGCCTCTGCCTATACTACTTGGCGAGGTCTTTTCGAGCCTAGTAGTAAGGCACAACCTGTTGGCTTAGCGAGGTCTTTCCGAGCTTAGCAACATGGTTGTCTCCTCTTTATCACTACTTGGCGAGGTTGTTTCGAACCTAGTAGGCTCCACACCCTCTTAACAATTCGCCTTATATTTCAGCAGAAGAACTCCAAGGCGAGTTGGGAGATTACGCTTACTGCCTTGCACCTTCCGGCAGCTCTCTGAAAACGATAGCCTCTTACTACTCCTCTTCTCAGTCTTTCTCCATATCTTAGACCATTATATGAAGAATGTTAAAATAAGTCAAGCGCATTTTTCACTCATTTTTTACTTTTCAGTTGTTTCTCTTAACAAATTCATGTATAATAAATGGTAAGAAAATACGTATGTTAAATACATAGAAAAAGGAGTGTTTCCCATGGTAAATTTATTGACAGGCCCAAAAGGCAGCGGCAAGACACAGCAGATGATTGAGTTGGCCAATCAGCAGGCGAAAGCTTGTAATGGAAACGTAGTATTTATTAAAAACAGTCACCGTGATACAAGAAGCGTAGCTTTTGACATTCGTGTCGTATGTATGGATGATTATCCGGTAATCACGAACATTGATGAATACATCTGCTTTTTATATGGTATGTACAGCGCAAACCACGATGTAGAATGTATATTTATCGATGGCCTTTTAAAACATGCCAATATTAATTTGGAGGATGTGCCGGAATTCGTAGAAAAATTAAAAAAGATTACTTCTCAGTGTGGAGTAGATTTTTATGTAAGTCTCAGCGCAAGTAAAGATGATCTGAAAGATGTTGACTTCACAGACTGTGCTCTTTTAAATTAAAAAATTACATATGGATATTCAAGGGGTAATCCGCATTGCAGGATTACCCCTTATTAATTTCCCCATCCGCCGCTACACCAGCTTTTCATACAGTAAGGTGATAAGCGGCATCGTGACAATGGAAAACAGAACAGACATGACGTTAATAACACTGGCATATTTTGCATCCTGCTCATAAATCTGCGCCAGCTGCGTAACCATAACTGCTGCAGGCGCGCTTGTGGCAAGCAGGACAATCAAAAGAATATATTCCGCTTCCTTATGCATACCGCTCATTCCGGTAAATACAAATATAAATACAGTAATCACCGGAAATGCAACCAGGCGCAGGAAGCAAATCAGATACGGCCTCTTCTGACAAAATACCCCCCGAAGGTCTACATCTGCAACCAACATACCTATCACCATCATACTAATCGGTCCGATTGCATCGCCAAAAGCGCTGATACAGCTTGCTACAGGAGCCGGAAGCCTTATCTGCAGTGCAAAAAGCAGAAGCCCGATTCCAATGGCAATGACATTGGGATTCCATAACATCTGCTTCATATCTGCCTTGCCTTTTCCGCAGATAACCGCCTGTCCATGCGTCCATATCAGCACGGTCTGGACAACAATAAATGCCGTCGTATAGAATACCCACTCCTGTCCCAGCACAGCGCTGACCAGGGGAATAATCAAGTAACCGGAATTTGAATACACGACAGATGCTTTCTCTATCCCATTCAGGCCAAGAGGCTTGCCAAGCAGTCTACCTCCGATAATCATCAATCCGTGCACCAACACTGATGCTGCAAACGCAAGCAGCAGTCCCTGCAGTTTTTCCGCTGTAAATGCAATCTGAAATGCGTCAATCACCACAAATGGTGAACAAATGTATACTACAACATTTGAAATGATTTTGCTGTCTTCTGTACGGAATTTCCCCGACTTTACTGCCACATAACCTACCAGCCCCATCAGAAACAGCGCTACAATCTGCTCTGCTAAAAGTATGCTCAATCCCATTTTCTCTCATTCCTGTTTTTTATTCTATGGACATAACCATATTTGCCCTTGTATCTTCTTTATATTCCAGCGTAATCTCCTGTCCCACTTCGTACTTAATGATATCAATATAATCCACCACAGATACATCAAATATCTCTTCCGATCCCTCAATCATCAGATAATAATGGGAATTGCCGTCAATGACTCCCTGGGCAATCTTCGTGATTTTCCCTGTAATGGTCTTCACTTCTCTGGTATCTTCCGCTTCCTGCTTTACGCCGTTGCTGAGAAGAAGGCTGAGATAGCTTTCCTCACATTGGCTGACGCTGTCCCCAATGGCAACAATCTGGTACTTCTGTACATTCACCATAGCATATTTCTTCACAAGTCCCGCATCATCCTTTAAAGCAATGAAGTATGTCGGTTCATCTGAAATATTAAGCAGCAGCGGAAAAGTTGCCTGATATTTTAAGTTCTGCACCTGCCCTTCTGCCGATGCCATAGCTGCCGCCTCGGTAGCTCCTTCTACCTTATAATACTTTGTCTCCATCGTCCGCTGATTTGCAAGTACGAATCCTACATTAGACTGATCTCCATTTACGGAAGTAACCCCTGTATACATCCATACATCATCATCCAGCGCCAGATAATTGTAGCCATCCGTAGTTTCCAGACAATCCCTCTGACCGAGGATACTATTGAAAAATCCATGTTTCAGCGTCCCATAATAATCAAATAACCGGACAAGCAAATCTGCAGAATATGCACGGTCAATCCACGTCGGCGCATCTTCAATGGCATAATCTTCCGTCTCGCCGGTAATGGCATTGCACAGTACAACTCTTCCCACCGTCTCGCCGCCAAATAGACCGATATTGAACTTCTTAACCGGAGCGATCCAATATGGAACGCCATCTTCATCAATTTCAAAGCTAAGGTTATCATAAATATAAGTCGGATGTTCAAAACGCAGATGACGATAAATATTACGGTTAAAATATTCACTGGTGGAATATTTAATTCCTTCTTCCAGCTTCACCAGCTCGGTATTCTGATTTGCCATATCAATCCGGATATACGCAGGAATCCCTTCCGAACGGTTCGTAAACCATTTGATAACGCTGGCATATTTCAGCGGCGTCACCCTCACCGGACGTCCCTGATAATTAATCTGGCTGTAAATATCATCTGCCTCAAACTGGGATACCATGTCTACCATACTTCCCATCTTCCGGTCTCCAAGGATTTCCGCCGAATCCTTGTCAAGAAGCGGAATCTGGTCGAAAGAAATCTCCTCCACGTCCTCTGTGAATTCCCCTTCTTCCACCTCCATCAGTTTCTGATACCGTTTCGCATTAATAATCGGAGAGGATAAAAGGCTTCCAACCAGGTAAATAATCCCCACACCCAGAATCATAAAGAGAAAAACCTTCATGACTTTCGACTGCTTCACTTCTTTTACGCCCAACTTCTTTCGCAGTGCATAAATAACTGCCACAGCTGCCAGGAAAAATAACAGGAAAAACCATGCTTCCGAAGAGTGCAGATTTGCAGCCGGAAGTGCAATATAATAATAAATTCCTGCTATGATTACCAATATAATTCCAATTAAAATTTTCTTGGATGCTTTCATTTACCTTCCTCCTTTACACCATTTTTTAAAATTTCTTTCTCCATACAAATGAAAACAGCATCATGAACGGGAATATCTCCAGTCTTCCCGCCAGCATATCCAGACAAAACACAATCTTAGAAAGCGGCGAAAAGTCTGCAAAGTTTCCAGTCGGCCCCACAGCGCCAAATCCTGGGCCGATGTTATTTACCGTAGCAATTACGGAACTGAATGTAGTTGAAAAGTCAAAATTGTCCAGCGAGACAATCAAAACCGACACGATAACCAGTACCACGTATGCCACAATATATACATACACATTCATAATCGTACTGTCGCTTAATTTCTTCCCGTTTACGCGCACTACATTCACAGACTTCGGATGCAGCATTTCCTTAATCGTGCGGGAGATGCTTTTCAAAAGAATCAAAAGCCTGGATACCTTAATTCCGCCTCCGGTAGAAGATGCACAGGCACCAATCACCATCAGCGTCATAAGTATACATTTTGAAAATTCCGGCCAGAGATTGAAATCTGTCGTTGCATACCCTGTCGTTGTAATAATTGTACTTACCTGGAACGCCGCGTGGCGCAGAGCTGTCCCCACAGATTCCTCCATGTGGCTGATATTTACCGTAATCATCAATATGGCAGCTGCAATGATCCCAAAATAAGTCCGCAGCTCTTCGTTTTTGTATAATGTTTTTGCATCTCCAAGAAGCAAAAAGAAGTATAAGTTAAAGTTTACTCCAAACAGTGCCATAAAAATAGTAATCACCCATTCAATATAGGCGCTGTCAAAATGAGCCACACTATCCGCATAATTAGAGAATCCTCCGGTTCCGGCTGTACCAAATGCATGAATCAGGCTGTCAAAAAGATTCATCCCTCCAAGCAAAAGCAAAATGACCTCTACCATTGTCAGCACAAAGTACATTCCATACAGAAGCTGTGCCGTAGAGCGGGACTTCGGCAGAAGCTTATCCTTTTCCGGCCCCGGAACCTCTGCCCGCATCAAATGCATAGAATTCTTCTTGTCCAATGTAGTAAGTACCATAACGAATACCAGAACGCCCATACCGCCAACCCAATGGGTAAAGCTTCGCCAAAACAACATACATTGGGGAAGAGCCTCCACATCTCTCAATATGGAAGAGCCCGTCGTGGTAAATCCTGATACTGTCTCAAAAACAGCATCCAGATAATTGGGAATGCTGCCTGACAGAAAAAAGGGAAGCGCTCCGAACAGCGACCACAAAATCCATGCACAGGATACTATAACCAGCCCGTCCTTTGCATAAAGCGTCGTCTCCTCCGGTTTTTTTCTTCCGGTCAAAAGAAAAATCAATACCAGTACCGCCGCCGTAATCAGAAAGTACACCGTGCTCTCCTCCTGATAAGCAGCCCCGACAAGAGCCGAAATCAGAAGCAGCCCGGCTTCCGCCCCCAGCATCCTTCCCAATATATATCGTATCATTTTCCTATTCATGTCTTCTCCCTCGTTACAGCATAATATCTCTCAAATCATTAATCTTTTGATCCATGTTAATTACAACCACGCTGTCTCCCACTTCCATATGATCGTCGCCATTGGGAATGATAATCTTCCCTCTTCGGCCAATGCAGGCTATCAGATTATTCTGCTTTGTACTCAGATTCTTAAGTGGAATATTGGTATATTCACACTCTTTCCTGATTATAAATTCCAGCGCTTCGACGCGATCGCCTACCAGACGGTACATCGTCTCTATATTCGCGCTCTTAAGAGATTTTTTCCTGGCTCTTACATAGCTTAAAATTGCATCCGCAGTGGCACTCTTCGCAGACACAATACTGTCAATGCCCAGTCCCTCAACCATCTGTGCTCTGGAATCTTCATTCACCTTCGCTACAATCTTCGGAACATTCTGGGTTTTGCCAAACAAAGCCATAATAATATTCTCTTCATCCATTCCGGTAAGCGCCACCAATGCATTTGCATACTCAATTCCTTCTTCTTTTAAAAGATTATAATCCGTAGCATCGCCGCAGATTACCGTTGCCTCCGGGAGCATCTCGGAAAGATTTTCACATTTTAACCGGTTCTGCTCAATAATCTTCACCCGCATCCTTGCCTGCAGAAGCTGCTGTGCCAGATAATAGCTTACTCTTCCTCCGCCGCAAATCAGCACATTCTTAACTTTGTTTGACCGTTTGCCTAATGCATTAAAGAAGGATTCCAAATCCTTGTGAGTCGCCGCCACATAAATCTTGTCCCCAGCTTGAAGCAGAAAATCGCCATCCGGAATATATACGTCTTTTCCCCGCTTAACCGCGCACACCAGAATCTTAATCTGATATTTCTGATAAATCTCGGCAAGAGACAAGCCCACCAGACGGCTCTCTTCTTTCAAAGCAAATTCTATCAGCTCAACACGGCCTTTTACAAATGTCTCAACCTTACTTGCATCCGGGAACAGAAGTACCCTTGCAATCTCATTTGCAACAGCATATTCCGGATTGACTGCCATACTCAGGCGTAAATCTTCCTTCAAAAGCCCCATCTGCTTGTAATATACCGGATTCCTGACCCTGGCTATGGTATGCTTTGCTCCCAACCGCTTAGCAAGAAGGCAGCTGAGCATATTCAGCTCATCTGTCGACGCACAGGCAATCACCAAATCTGCATGTGGAACATCCGCTTCTTTCTGGATTTCTGCATTCGCCCCATCTCCTGTAATGCAAAAAATGTCAAGATTGTCAATGGCTGATTTCAATTTCCCTTCATTCTGATCGATCAATACAACATCATAATCTTCTTCTGATAATTGGGCCGTCAGCTTATGCCCGACCTTTCCATCACCTATGATTACTATCTTCACAATTCTTACCCTCTTCTTATCTTCAAGATTCATCTGCCGGATTCATGTCAGATGCAAGCTGTCTTTCCATCTGAAACAAATATAGCATATGGATTATAGCACTTTTGTACTCAGACTTCAATCGAATCATCGCTGTTATAGCAAAAAGAAAACACTCCACAATTCTTATCGTGAAGTGTTTTGATTTTCTCTATGGGCACAGTACGATATCAGCCATCCCTTTCCATTCTTCGGGACAGGCATCTGTCAGAATCGTCCCCGCCGACATCCCGGCAAATGTCACGGAACTGACGCGGTTAAATTTACTATTATCACTGACAATATAAGCTTTCTGGCATTGCTCCACCGCAGTTTTCTTCACCAGCGCCTCTCTGTCATCCGGGGTTGTAAATCCTGCATGCGGGTTGATTCCGTTTGTCCCGAAAAAGCCCTTGGTAAAATGGTAATCCTTAAGCGTCAGCGCCGCCATGGTTCCTACCACCGCCTCCGTTGAACTTTTCAGGGTTCCTCCCACTAATATAACACGGATTCCACTTGCTGCAAGCCTCTGTGCATGGGCAACTGCATTGGTTACGAAAGCAGCCTTCCTTTCTTCTATAAAATCCAGCATAAGCCCGGTGGTCGTCCCCGCATCCAGATATACAAAATCCTGGGGCTGAATCAGAGAAGCCGCATATCTGGCAATACGCCTTTTCTCTTCTCTGTTAATCTCTTTCTTCTGCGCTACCGTTGGCTCTGCTGATATATAGACATTATCCGGCATCACGGCGCCGCCGAATACCTTTACCAGCCGCCCCGCCTTATCCAAAACCGTAATATCTCTCCTTGCCGTCGACTCCGAAATTCCCAGAAGCTCTGTCAGTTCAGCCACCGTAATACTACGGCGCTCCTCAAGAATTTTCAGAATCATCGCATGTCTTTGCTCCGATAACATACCATCCTCCATCTTTGCCTTTCTTACTTAGACTCCGGTATTCCCTGCCTTATATGCCTCCACATCCGTCTCCAGCACAATCTTACGAATCGGAAGTATCCTTCCCGGAGACACAGACAGTTCATCCACTCCCATGGCAAGGAATTTCTGTGTAAGCTCCAAATCCGCACCCAGCTCACCGCAGATTCCCGCCCAGATTCCTGCTTTATGTGCATTCTCTACTACCATTTCTATCATCCGCAGGACTGCCGGGTGATGGGCGTCATAGAATTCATCCAACGACGGATTCTGCCGGTCAATTGCCAGCGCATACTGGGTTAAGTCATTTGTTCCTATACTGAAGAAATCCACTTCTTCCGCCAGCATATCGCTAATCATTACCGCTGCCGGAGTCTCAATCATAATCCCCTGTTCCGGCCGGCCATACGCAATTCCCTGGCTGGAAAGCTCTTCTTCTACTTCATTTACGATTTCTTTGATCCGGCGTACCTCTGCCACGCTGGTAATCATCGGATACATAATCGCAATCTTTCCAAACGCACTGGCACGCAGCAGCGCCCTTAACTGTGTCTTGAAGATTTCCGGCCGTGTCAGGCAGATACGGATGGCACGGCATCCCATTGCCGGATTCTCTTCCTTCGCCATCTCAAAATAGTCACACTGCTTATCCGCGCCAATATCCAGTGTCCTGATAATCACACGTTTTCCTGCCATCGTCTCTGCCACAGTCCGGTAAATCTGAAACTGTTCTTCTTCTGTCGGGAACTGATCTTTCTCGAGGTAAATGAATTCGCTCCGAAAAAGTCCGATACCGCCGGCATCGTTCTGAAGAACTGTGGCAAGGTCTTTCATATTTCCAATATTAGCATACAGCATGATTTTTTTACCGTCAAGCGTGATATTCTCCTTGCCCTTCAAGGTCTGAAGCAGTTCTTTCTTTTCGTTTTCCTCCTGCTGTATCTTCCGCATACGGTCTAAAGTCTCCGGATCCGGATCTACATAGAATGTACCGTTGGTTCCATCCACAATCCCCATTTTCCCATCTATATCTGCATCCAGTGAAAGTTCTGTCCCAATCAGCGCCGGAATACTCATGGTTCTTGCAAGAATTGCTGTGTGGGAATTCACAGAACCACGGACCGTGACGAAAGATAGCACCATTTCTTTATCAAGCTGCACTGTCTCGGACGGTGCAAGATCATCTGCCACAATAATTGCAGGTTCATCTGCAAGAATCCCCTGCTCAGCCTTTCCATGCAGGATTGACAGAAGCCTCTCTGAAATATCCCTGACGTCAGCCGCCCGCTCCCGCATATAATCATCATCCATGGATGCGAACATCTGCGCAAAATTATCTGCTGTCTGCGCCACCGCATACTCCGCATTCACCTTCTGTGTGCTGATAATATTTTCTACGGATTCCCGATAATCATCATCTTCCAGCATCATCTGATGGATTTCAAAAATCGCAGCATTTGCCTCTCCCACTTCCTTCAGCGCCTTCTCATAAAGCTCTGCAAGCTGCTCCATAGCCTGCTTGGTTGCCTCATGGTAGCGCGCGGTCTCCCTCTGTGTATCCTCTATCCTGACACGCTTTACCTGCTGTTCACCCTTACTATATACTCTGATTCTGCCAATGGCAGTTCCGCCAAATACACTTTTTCCCTTATATATCTGCATCGCCATTCCTCCTGGTTCCCGTCATTTCCGTTCCTATCCGCCTATAGCACACAAGGCTCCGGCACCATGTGCTCCGAGCCTTGCGTAAACTGTCCATATGATTTACAGGTTCTCCTGCATGAATCTGCTGATTGCCTCGTATGCCGCATCTTCATCTTCGCCATCAAAGGTAAGGACAACCTCATTGCCTTTCTTTACGCCAAGTCCCATAAGTCCGAAGATTTTCTTGCAATCGCCTGCCTTGCCGTCTTTGGACAATTGAATACTGCACGTAAATGCCTTCGCAGCCTTTACTAATTCCCCTGCCGGGCGCGCATGGATTCCTTCCGGGTCTGTAATTACATACTTAAATTCTTTCATAACTATTCTCCTTTTTCTTTTATTTTATTGTATAAGCTTCTACTCTTCAACATTTTTCTTCAATATGCCAAGCAATATAGTAGATACTGCCGTTCCTGCAACCAGCGCCACAACATACATCAGGGCATTTCCCACCACCGGGAATACGAAGATTCCGCCGTGAGGAGCCATCAGCGTACAGCCAAACAGCATAGACAGCGCTCCTGCCACTCCTGAACCAATCACACAGGATGGAAGTACATGGATCGGATCCGATGCCGCATATGGAATTGCTCCCTCTGTGATAAATGCAAGCCCCATGATAAAGTTAGTAGGACCGGATTCTCTCTCTTCTTTTGTAAATTTCTTCTTAAAGAGAAGTGTTGCCAGTGCAATTGCACAAGGAGGCGTCATTCCTCCAATCATAACAGCCGCCATAATATCATAATTTCCCGCTGCGATTGCCGCTGTACCGAATACATACGCCGCTTTATTAAACGGGCCACCCATGTCAATCGCCATCATACCGCCAAGAATCAATCCCAGAATTACCTTGCTTGTGCCTCCCATGCTTGTAAGTCCATTATTCAGTGCCGTATTGATGCCGCCCATTACCGGCTCTACTATGAAGGACATCAAAAGCCCCATAATCAGAATACCAATCAGCGGATAAATGAGTACCGGCGCGATTTTTTCCAGGAAATCCGGCAGCTTATCACAAACCTTGCGAAGAAGGAGAATTGTATAGCCTGCCACAAAACCAGCTACCAGCGCTCCCAAAAAACCAGATTTACCATTAGCTGCAATCATCCCGCCTACAAAGCCAAGCGCCAGCGCAGGTCTGTCTCCGATTGCCATCGCAATAAATCCTGCCAGCACCGGAAGCATGAATCCGAATGCAACACCGCCCAGGTTCTTGAACCATGCCGCGATTGGCGTAATCGTACCAAAGTTTACTCTTTCTGCTACATCCAGCGCGTTCATATCCACACAGAGTCCGTCAATCAAGAATGCAATCGCAATCAGAATACCTCCTCCGACTACGAAAGGAAGCATATGGGACACTCCATTCATAAGCTGTGCATAAATCTGATGTCCCACACCGCCGCTCTTTTTTGTCGGCTGTCCCACGGCTTTTGTTCCTGATTGCCCATGATATACCGGAACATTTCCTGCAATTGCCTGCTCTACCAATTCATTTGCCCGGCTGATTCCATCAGACACCTGACATTCAATCACTTTCTTCCCATCAAATCTGTCCATGGGAACCTGTGTATCTGCTGCAACGATAATACAGTCTGCCTCTTCGATTTCCTTTGCAGTCAGCACGTTCTTTGCCCCGCCGGATCCTCTGGTTTCTATTCTGATATAACAATTCTTCTCTTTCGCTGCCTTCTCAAGTGCCTCTGCAGCCATATAAGTATGAGCAATTCCCGTGGGACAGGATGTCACGGCAAGAATCTTTACCTGCGCACCTTCTGCCTCGCCCGTGTCCGCCAGTCTTTCGTCAATACTTGCTTTTTCTTCATCTGCTTTGTCAATAATTGCAAGGAATTCATCCACAGATTTTGCATTGCGGAGATTATTAGAAAATTCCTCATCCATCATCAGCACAGAAAGTTTACTCAACACATCAAGGTGGACATTATCCTCTGTATTCGGCGCTGCAATCAGGAAAATCAACGTAACCGGTTCTCCGTCCAGTGAATCAAAGTCAACCCCATCCTTTACTACCATTGCCGCAAGCCCGGGCTTACTTACTGCGTCGCATTTTCCATGGGGAATGGCAATTCCTTCCCCGATGCCTGTCGTACTTTCTTCTTCTCTTGCGTATACCTGCCTGCGGTAACTTTCCGCATCTTTAATCTTACCGCTTTTCACCATCAGTTCAACCACCTGGTCGAGAGCCTCGCTCTTACTTCCCGGTGTTCCTGAAAGGGAAATACTCCGTTTGTCTAACAGTTCTGTAATTCTCATTCCATTTCCTCCTACTCACCGATTACCTGTTTATATACTGTCTCTATCTCTTCTTTTGTTGCCAACATCTCTGAAAATGCACTTGCACTTCCTGCCGAAACTCCCATGCAGAATGCATGTCTGTAATCCTTCTTTTCCAACCATCCCGCGATAAAACCTGCCACCATGGAATCCCCGGCGCCCACGCCATTGATAAGCTTTCCTTTCGGAGCCGGCGCCTCCTGCACGGTTCCATCCTCCGCTACCAGAACAGCTCCCTCGCCGGCCATAGAAACCAGTACATTCACAGCTCCCATTTCCTTAAGCTTCCTGGCATAAGGAATAACTTCCTCCCTTGTCCGAAGCTCCGTCTTAAAAATCTCACCTAACTCATGATTATTTGGCTTTACCAAAAACGGATGATATTCCAGAACATTAACCAGAAGATCTCTTGTGGCATCCACTACAATCATCACACCGCGCCCCTGAAGTCTTGCCATAATCTTCTTATAAATATCATCCGGCATAGAATTCGGGATGCTTCCTGCCAGGATCAGGACATCCCCTTCCTCCAGGGCGTCCAACTTCTCCATCAGCTTCTTCAAAGCGGCTTCATCAATATAAGGTCCGCAGCCATTGATTTCCGTCCCGTCAATAGATTTCAATTTTAAGTTGATTCTTGAAATACCGTTTTCAATTGGGATAAAATCGGTTCTTACTCCCATCTTCTCTACCCGGCGGATAATCTCCTTCCCTGTAAATCCGGCCTCAAATCCAAGCGCCGTATTCTCGATCCCCAGATTTCCAAGTACCATCGAAACATTCAATCCCTTCCCTCCGGGAAGCATTAATTCCGAACTGGTCCGATTCGTAAGCCCGAGCTTAAAATCTTCTACTGAAACGATATAATCTAACGACGGATTAAATGTAACCGTGTAAATCATCTCATTTCCTCCTTGCTTTATTTTGTAATTGTATTATACTTTCAAACTCAGCCAAAGTCAATCACACTAATTCACAAATTACCAAATCTATTTTTATGTATTCTGCACAATTTTGGTTCTTTTTGACCGTTTTTGATTGATTTAATCTTTATACTGAAGGTATTATCCCCAATTCACAATAAATTATAACAAAGCGGACAAGTCCGCCTCGAATTTCCCATTATCATAAAAACCGGGATGTACACCGCCAAGTGTACATCCCGGTCATAGAATCTACCTTTTTTCTATTCTTATTCTTCTGCCGCGCGCTTTGCAATCTCTGCTTCCTGAACATCGGACGGAGCCTGCTCATAACGTGCAAATTCGTACTCATACGTTCCGCGTCCGCCGGTCATAGAACGGAGAGTGGTGCAATAACCGAACATTCCTGTCATCGGCACATCTGCCTCAATGATCTGATAACCGCCATTGACAGGTGTCATACCAAGGACACGTCCGCGGCGTTTATTCAGATCGCCCATTACATCGCCGGTGTAATCATCCGGAACCGTAACCTTCACAGACGCGATTGGCTCTAACAGAACCGGTCCGGCTTCCATAAAGCCTTTCTTAAACGCCTGGATCGTAGCCGTCTTAAATGCCATCTCAGAAGAATCTACCGGATGATAAGATCCATCATAAAGAGTTGCCTTCACGCCGACTACCGGATAACCTGCAAGAGGTCCCTTCAGCACAGATTCCTGCAATCCTTTTTCCACTGCCGGGAAGTAATTCTTCGGAACAGCTCCGCCTACTACACACTCTTCAAATACATACGGAGTCTCCATATCCCCGGAAGGCTCAAAGCGCATCTTAACGTGGCCGTACTGTCCATGTCCGCCGGACTGCTTCTTATACTTGGTATCTACGTCTGAATTCTTCTTGATTGTCTCACGGAAAGCAACCTTCGGCGTCTCAAGCTGAATCTCACATTTATATCTTGCCGCCAGCTTGCTTGCTGTAATCTCAAGATGCTGGTCGCCCATTCCATAAATCAATGTCTGACGGTTCTCACTGTCATTGACAGCCTTGAGCGTCACATCCTCCGCCATCATCTTCTGCAGAGCCTGGGATACTTTATCTTCATCGCCTTTATTCTTGCAGGCATACTTCATATATGTATAAGGTTTCGAGTACTCTGTCTTTCCGTAAAGAACCTGATTTGCCTTCGTGGAGAGAGTGTCTCCCGTCTTCGTATTGGCAAGCTTCGCAATCGCTCCGATATCACCGGCAAACATCTCGCTTACTTCCGTCGGCTTATTACCGGACATAGTATAAATCTTGCCCAGTTTCTCTTCTGCCTCCGACGTAGGATTATACAGCGTATCTTCTCCTTTGATAACACCGGAACAAACTTTAACGAAGGAATATTTTCCGATAAACGGATCCACCATCGTCTTAAATACATAAGCACTCTTCGCCACCGCGAAATCATAATCCGCCTCAAAGATCTCATTCGTTGTGCGGTTAATTCCTGCGCACTCCCTGCAGTCAGGGCTTGGGAAGAAACGAACAATATCCGAAAGAAGGTTCGCCACGCCCTGCGCCTGGATATTCGATCCCATCGCTACCGGGACAATGCTTCCTTCCATAACTTCTGTACGCATTGCTGCGCGGATCTCTTCTACAGAAAACTCTTCACCTGCAAAATAGCGTTCCATATATTCTTCACTGATCTCCGCAACTGCTTCTAATAATTTCTCACGGTAAATTTCAAGATTGGGTTTGCAGTACTCCGGTATCTCGCATTCTTCTCTCTGTCCGATGCCTGTATACTTTCTTCCGGAATTCTTAATAACATTCACGTAACCCACCAATTTCTCATTCTCACGGATTGGCTGGAAATGCGGTGCGATCTTCTTACCATAACGGTCTGTAAGCTGCTGCACTACCTCACGGAAACTGGCGTCATCCACATCCATCTCTGTTACATAGACCATACGGGGCAGGTTATACTTATCGCACAATTCCCACGCCTTCTCTGTACCTACCTCTACGCCTGCCTTACCGGACACTACAACAACTGCCGCGTCCGCAGCGCTGACTGCTTCTTCAACTTCTCCCACAAAATCAAAATATCCCGGTGTATCCAGAATATTAATCTTCGCCTTTTCCCATTCAATCGGCACCAAAGATGTACTGATTGAAAATCCACGTTTCTGCTCTTCTTTATCAAAATCGCTGATTGTATTGCCATCCGCCACTTTACCCATACGATTCACGGCGCCGGATACGTAAGCCATAGCCTCCACAAGGCTTGTCTTCCCGCATCCTCCATGTCCTAACAGGACCACGTTTCTGATTTCGTCCGTTCTGTAAACTTTCATATTTAGCTGCCTCCTTGTTCGTAAAATCTCATATGTATATTGTACTAAAAAACTCTTTTTTTTACAACTCTTTTATGCATCTTTTACAGAATAATTGCTTTTTCACTTTAAAGCGCCATAGCGTTGACAAACCTCCTACGAACGTAGTACAATATTCCGGAAGAAAAAGAAAGGAAAGCAAAAACATGAAAAAGAAAATCGGCTTTATCGGTCTGGGGCTGATCGGCGGTTCTATTGCCAAAGCAATCCGACAGTATTATCCCGATTACCAGATTATAGCCTTTGATAAAAATAAAGAAACACTGGCTCTTGCCACTCAGGAATCCCTGATTGACGTAGCAGCCACTACCATTGACGACAATTTCCGGCACTGCCATTACATTTTCCTGTGTGCTCCGGTCGCTTATAACACTGCCTACCTGCCTCAAATCCGGGAATATCTTCAAGAGGACTGTATCCTGACCGACGTAGGCAGCGTAAAAGCCAGCATCCACCAGGAGATTGAACGTCTTCATATGGAAGAACACTTTATCGGCGGGCACCCCATGGCAGGCTCTGAAAAGAGTGGTTATGCCAACTCCAAGGCAATGCTGATTGAAAATGCCTACTATATTATTACACCTACTTCCAAAGTCAGTAAGGACAGGGTGGAAGAATATACTGCTTTTATCACAAGTCTGAAAGCGCTCCCCATCGTCCTCAATTATAAAGAACATGATCATATTACGGGCACCATCAGCCATCTGCCTCATATCATCGCCTCCACGCTTGTCAACTACGTGCGGGACACAGACTCAAAAGACGGGGTGATGAAACAGCTTGCAGCAGGCGGATTTAAGGATATCACCCGGATTGCCTCCTCTTCTCCCACCATGTGGCAGCATATCTGCTTAAAGAACAGGGAAAACATTTCCCAGATTCTGGGAGATTATATAGAAGCGCTTTCCCACGCAAAGGCTGCCATAGACCAGGCAGATGAGCAGACCATTTACAACATGTTCGACGCTTCCAGAAATTACCGCAACTCCATTCCTGACACTTCCGCAGGTGCAATCAGCAAAACCTTTGCCCTGTACTGTGATATTATTGACGAGGCAGGCGGGATTGCCACTATTGCAACCATTCTGGCATCAAACAATATCAGTATTAAGAATATCGGGATCATCCACAACCGTGAATTTGAAGAAGGCGTACTGCGCATCGAATTCTACGAAGCAGACTCCTCCAGGCGGGCTGCGGAGCTTTTGAAAAAATACCGCTACATCGTATATGAACGATAAACCAAACTAACAATAGGGAGAATCCATCTATGAAAACAACTCAGATTTCTAAAAGAACCAGCCCTTTACGCGGCGAGATTACCATCCCCGGAGATAAGTCCATCTCCCACCGTTCTATTATGTTCGGCGCTCTGGCAAAAGGCACAACAGAGATTACCAATTTTCTGAAAGGAGCAGACTGCCTTTCCACCATTGATTGTTTCCGGAAACTGGGAGTTCAGGTGGAAGAATCTTCTGATACCATCCTGGTTCACGGAAAAGGGCTTCACGGGCTCCTGCCGCCTTCCGATATCCTGGACACCGGAAACAGCGGAACCACCACCCGGCTCATATCCGGAATTCTTGCCGGGCAGAACTTTACATCCATCCTTTCCGGAGATGACTCCTTAAATTCCCGCCCCATGGGAAGGATTATGGAACCTCTCCGCATGATGAGTGCGCATATCACCAGCATCCGCGACAACAACTGCGCACCTTTAAGAATTGAGCCGGGACAGCTATGTGGAATCCACTACCACTCAAAGGTTGCCTCCGCCCAAGTAAAATCAGCCATCCTTCTGGCCGGATTATATGCAGAAGGAAAGACTTCCGTTACAGAACCGGTCCTTTCCAGAAACCACACAGAGTTAATGCTAAAAAGCTTCGGCGCCCGAATCGAATCCTCCGGCACCACCGCTTCCGTTTCTCCCTGTGAAGAACTGTATGGCCAGAAAATCATCGTACCGGGAGATATTTCCTCTGCTGCCTACTTCATCGCCGCCGGGCTTCTTGTTCCCGGTTCGGAATTATTAATCCAGAATGTAGGCATCAACCCGACCCGCGCAGGTATCTTAAAAGTCTGCAGGGACATGGGCGGAGATATTACCTATTTGAATGAAAAAACTGCCGGTGGAGAGCCGACAGCCGATCTTCTGGTACGCTACAGCCATCTCCGCGGAACCGTTATAGAAGGAAGTCTGATTCCCACTTTAATTGATGAAATCCCAATCATCGCCGTGCTGGCTGCATTTGCGGAAGGAACCACCATTATCAGAGATGCCGCTGAATTGAAAGTCAAAGAAACGAACCGTATCGACACCGTGACCGAAAATCTTCGCGCAATGGGAGGTAGCATCACTCCTACGGAAGATGGTATGATAATCGAAGGCACAGGCGCATTACACGGCAGCGTAATTAACAGCCATTTAGACCACCGGATTGCCATGGCATTCGCCATTGCCGCCCTGGCGTCGGAAGGCGAGACTCAGATTCTTGACAGCCAATGCGTGGATGTCTCCTATCCCGGATTCTTCCACATACTTCTAAAAAAATGATAAAATGTTTAAAAGAGACGCCGGTCTAAACCGGCGTTCTCTTCTTTTTATATAACAGGAAATTCCTTCGGAATCCCCTGTTATATAAAATGCACTTCGTGCAGTGATGCGCAGCTCGCGGAAATGAAATTACTGTGTTACAGTCCGCTCGCGCGCGGCGATTGCGCACAAGGCGCAATCTTTTTTATTCTCCCTCTTCGTAATTCTCCAGGCTCTGCCGCAGCTTTTTCAGACTGCTCACAAAGCTTTCAATCTCTTCATCTGAGAACAAGAGAAACAACCGGTTCGTCTCATTAGCAAGAGGCTCATCATAGTCTGCAAGATACTGATATGCCTTCTGTGTCAGCTCCACCTTCAGCGCCCTTGCATCCTGTCTGGATCTGCTGACAGCAACATAGCCCTTTGCCTCCAGCGAGGTCAGCATTTTCTTTACATTCTGCCTTGTGGTTCCCACATATTCCGCAATGCTATTAATACTCTTCTCTTCCTCATCCATCCGAGAAATCAGCATCAGGAGAAACCACTGTCTGAAAGTAATCTCCGGCAGTACGCCGTCGCCAAAACGGGTAAGACCATTGGACAGCAATGAAATCGCTCCTATAATAAATTCTTCTTTTTCTGTTCTATACATTTCTACACCTCTAATTGCGCAACCAGTTGCATTTTTAGCACATGCAATCTATTACTTATTTTTTCTTTCAGCCTAATAGTATCTGACGTTTACTTTCTTCCCCAGATTCTGTGCGCATTCCTTTAATTGCTCTACAAGATTCATCCGGATACTCAGGTCGAAAGGGAGATCCGGATTCTCATGGGCTGTATTCATGGCTTTTCCCACGAACAGATTCAGATCCGTGCATTCTTCAATGAGAAGCCTCGCCAACTTAGACGCTCCATTCCCGGCATCCAACTCATCAAAAAATGCCTCGTCAAATTCATCTCTCTCATAACGCTTCAGAAGGCCAAGAGCCTTTCCGAGAGTCAATACTCCCTCCGTCACCAAATCCAGCCCTTCAATCGTTGCCATCGGCGGCACACTGGGGTCTGCATAATCAATAGAAGTAACGATGTCCTTCTTCAGCACGCGGGCCGCTATATTGGCACTGGTACCTCCGCAGACTACCTTCTTCCCCTCCTGCTTCATCAGATCTTGTATCACCCTTTCGTCATCCGCTTTTTGTAACGGCGGTCCGGTAAAGATATTCACCACTCTGCGCGGGATCACTCGGGCAACTGCAATCGTCGTATCGTCCCCTGGTTTCTCACCGTACAATTCATAACACGCCTGACTCAGCATCGCCGTAAGCCTGGACGCCGACAAAGTCTCCTTCGTACATTTCAGCGTATATGCCGCCATATCCTCCCACTGCCAGCCAAAGTTCAGAAGCTCACCGACACCTGCATAGATTACGCCATCGCTCATCAGCACAAAACAGTCATTTAGTTCCACCCGGAATCTGTATTCTCTGATTTTCTTTCCCTCAATCATCCGTTCTTCATAAGGATACCTTACCAGCTTTCTGTTCCGCACAAATACACATTCCGGATTATCATACTCTACCAGATAAGCATCTCCATTGTGAAAAATCTGCAAGATACTGAACGTAGCATAAGCTACCTCCCGTTCTTTGCAGACAGGAAGTGTCCTTGCCACCGTCTCCACGCAGGACACGATGTCCGCCCCCTCCAAAAACATGGTTCCCAGAATCTTAGAGGTCAGGGTTGCCAGAATGTTTGCCTTCACGCCACTCCCCATTCCGTCTGCCAGAATCACAATATCAGAATCGTCGGTTTTTAACACTTCCACTTTATCCCCGCACAGCTCTTCCCCGTGCTTATTCAGGCTTTTCCATGAAATATCCACACTCACACTCATACTAATCTTCCTCCGCAGTAAGCATAGAGTTCCTAAGCTTTGTCAGCGTTACCTTCGTCTCTGCAGTCGTCTCTCCCAAAAGCCCTGCAATCTCCTGCGCAATCATCATCTGCTTATCAATAACCTTCTGCGCCATGTCCACCGTCTCCATCTTCAGATTCAGCCGCTGCTCTTTTGCCTTCTCTTCCTTGGTAATATCCTGGTAAGTTACCAGGGCAGATTCCAGATTTTCAATGTAAATAATAGACTCTACTACGGTAAGGTTCATACTTTCCAGCTTTAATTTTCTATGAATAATCGGCTCTTTTTTGTCCAGGACATCCGCAATATCCTTCTCTTCCACAAACTCAAATATATACCGCTCCAGAGCTTCTTCCCTGGAAACCCCCAGCATTTCCTGTGCCTTTTTATTGCATTCCCGGATTCGCATCTCCTTATCCACAATCAAAATCATGCTGGGCGTAACATCCATCACGATGTTCGACATGGATTCTGCCTGCGCCAGCGCATAGGGAAGGCACATGCTGACCTCCGCCTTATTCTGGAAAATAGCCGTTGCCTTCGCACGGCAGGTAGGATAGCCGCAGGCGCCGCAGTTCAGTTCATCCGCCGCCGTATACTTTCCCATGGCGTGAAGCACTTCTTCCATCTGCTCCTTCGTCGGTTCCTGCTCTCTTACATGGCGGTCTGTAAATTCTTTATACATCTCTACACCGTTTTGTACAATCTCATCTGCTTCCTCCCGATGTTTTACCTGCTCTTCAATCCCCTTTTTTGCCTTTATCAAGGACTGCTGCCATTTATCAGACGCAGGACCCTTAATACATCCGCCCTCACACACATTTACCTCAAAAAAGCAGTGCTCAATCTCACCTTTTTCCAGCTCCTCAAATAACTCCATGCAGGCTTTCAGTCCATCAATATGTACTTTATAGTAATTCTCCTCGGGCACCGCTGCCAGAACCGATGTAATCACGCCGCCGCTGACCGGATAGAGCTGGTTCACCTTCGGGCTGGGATTCCCCATGGGTTCCTCCTCACACCGGCAGAGGTCGATTCCTTCTTCCTTCCACCATTTTACAATCTCCTCAAAGGTTAGAATTGCATCGATAGCTCCCCGCACCCGCTTGTCACCGATGGCTTCTTCTTTCTTCGCAATGCACGGCCCAAGAAAAACCACTTTCACGTCCTCACCATAGATACTCTTAATCAGACGTCCATGGGCAACCATAGGAGACACCACCGGAGCCAACAAAGGAGTCAGCGAAGGATAATACTTCTCAACCAAATCGTTGACGCTTGGACAGCAGGTAGTAATAATATTCTTCATCCTGCCTTCTGCCAGAAGCTTCCGGTATTCTCTGGTAACCAGCGCCGCCCCTTCTGCCGTTTCCCTTACTTCATAGAATCCCAGCTTCTTAAGAGCAGACACCACCTGTCCCGGCTTCTCATATTCCAGAACTCCCAGATAAGACGGGGCGATCGAGATAATCACTCTCTTTCCCTGCCCCAGATAGCCCTTAACCCGTTCCATATCACTGGCAAATGTTTTCGCATTCTGGGGACAGACCTCCAGACAATGCCCACAGTGAATACAGTTATCTTCCATAATATGTGCCTGTTCATTCCGAACCAGAATTGCTTTCACTTCGCAATTGCGCACACATTTATAACAATGCCTGCATCTTGCATCTTTAAAATCAATTACTTTCACTTCGCCGCCTCCTTTGCTTCTTTTTTATCTCTTCTTATTTTATCACAGAAATAGAAAAGGGGGAAGCGCGCCATCGCGCGCTTCCCCTTTTTTCTTTACATATTTATAATCTGTTCTCTCACATAATCAATACTTCCGGCAGACATACTGAATTCATCCAAACCAAGCTCCAGGAGAATGGGCACGGCACGTTTGTCTCCCGCCATCTCACCGCACATCCCGACTTTAATCCCTTCCTTATGCCCCGCACGGATAATCTGCCCAATAGCGCTCACCACCGCGGGATGAAAATAATCATAACGGTCGGCAATCTTCTTATTGCCGCGATCCACCGCCAGCAGGTATTGTGTCAGATCATTTGTCCCAATGCTGAAGAAATCCGCTTCCTTCGCAAATGTTTCTGCAAGCAGGACGCTTGCCGGAGTCTCCATCATCATCCCAAGCTCAATCTTCTCATCGTATACCTTTCCCTCGGCAGACAGCTCTTTTTTGCATTCTTCCACCAGCGCTTTCGCTTCCCTTAATTCTTCCAGTGAAATAATCATAGGAAACATAATCCTCACATGCCCAAATGCACTTGCCCGCAGAATGGCACGGAGCTGTTCTTTAAACATTTCCTTCATATCCAAGGAAATACGGATTGCCCTCCAGCCAAGGAATGGGTTTTCTTCTTTTTCAAAATCAAAGTAAGACAAATCCTTATCGCCGCCGATATCCAGCGTGCGGATGGTAAGTTCCTGCGGGCAGAGCATCGCCGCTTCTTTATATACTTCAAATTGTTCTTCTTCTGTAGGAAAATGCGTATTTTCCATATAAAGGAACTCGCTTCTGAAAAGCCCCACTCCATCAATATTCATGGGGAGCGCCTTCCGAATATCTTCCACATTGCCTACATTAGCACACAGCGAGATCCGTTTACCGTCTTTTGTCACCGCCGGGACATTTCTCAGGCTCTCAAGATGACGTCTTTGCTCTTCATATGCCTTCTTCTTCTCCTGATACTCAGACAACACGGACGCATCCGGGTCTGTCACAATGATTCCTTTTTCTGCATCCATGCAGACCATCATCCCATCCTCTACTTTATCAAGGATTCCCTTAACTCCTACCAGCGTAGGAATATTCATACTCTTGGCAATGATAGATACATGGCTCGTAACGCCGCCTTCTTCTGTAATAATTCCCTTAACCAATTCTGGGGAAAGCTTCACTGTATCTGACGGATACAAATCCTTTGCCACTACGATAACCTCAGAAGAAAGGCTTCCCAGATCCGGGCGCTTTATCCCTTTTAACCCTGCAAGAAACCGCTTACCTACATCTTTGATATCCGCGCCTCTCTCCTTCATATAAGCATCGTCCATTGCTGCGAAAACTGCCGCAAATTCCTCCACTACTTCGTGAACAGCAAGCTGCGCATTCTTCTTTTCATCACGGATTTTAGAAGTAATACCTTCCTGCAGCATAAAATCATCCGCAATTTCAAGATGAGCCGCAAAAATCTCGTTTTCCGCAGCAAGCTCTCCAAGCTCCTGCAGCACAGCCCCTTTTACCGCCGCAAATCTTTGCTGCTCTGCTTCAACCTCTTCCTCGGCAAGCAGAGTCATATCTGGTGTCCAATCCGGTTCCAAATACTTATATGCCACGGCAGCGGCAATTCCTCTTGACGCCGTTTTCTCAACATCTATCCGTTCCATACTTACTCACCCAATCCACTTTCAATCAAAGTAACCAGTGTCTTTAAATCTTCTTCTTCTGTCTCCCCGGTACATTGAAGCTCCACTTCCGTTCCACATTTGATAGCTGCTGCCATAATATTCAGGATACTTTTTACCTGGATTCTTTTTTCTCCATACACGATGATTACATTAGAACTGCATTTTCCTGCTGCCTGTGCCAGGATTGACGCCGGTCTTGCGTGAAGACCTGATGGGTTTTTAATCGTTATTTTCTGTGATACCATAATTCCCCTCCTATACTTCTACACCAAAATGTTCAAATAATATCTTCTCTGCTTCTGCATTCCACAATCCTCTGTTTTTCTTGCAGACATCATCCAGTTTCTTAAATAACGGATCTGTTTCTCCCAGCTTTCCGAAATCTTCAATTGCAGTCAACGGCATATCAAACTGGGTGTAAGTAAGCTTCTTACCGCCCGGAATATTCGGGAGATTCAGTGTTGCCTGGGCAATACTGTCAATACCTCCCACATGCGTTACCATAACCGCAGGCTCAATCTTTCCCTTGGCGGCCAGCTCATTTGCTTCAATCAAATCGTCATTATTACCTCCGGTAGTCCCCAGGATATGGGCACTGATATAATGCACATTATACAGATTGATCTCTGCCTTGAATTGATTGTCTGTAGGACCCGCAAAGAAGTTCATGCATCCGTCAAAGGCCAGAAGCTGATCTCCCATTTCTGCAACCTTACGGTTAGGAATATATACAAATACATCATCATATCCCTTACCGCCTGTAATGTCGCGAAGTTCCTTTATCGGATCTTCCATCTTCGCCGTATTCACATAGAGAAGCTCTACGCCGTTTTCTGCCGCCTTTTCGGGAGGAATTACCTCACTGGCACGGGCAAGTTTAGCGTCATCAATATCTGTTACCACGATACGTTTCGGCTTATTCTCAAACTGAATACCATAGCTGATAGCTCCAAGCCCCATCGGCCCACATCCTCCAAGGATGATAATATCTCCACCCTCTTTCGTTCCTCCCGCAAGATCGTGATTTCTCTTGTTGGTGTGATAATTTCCATGGTATCCTCCGATGATGCAGCTCATAGGTTCGCCAAGAGATGCTTCAAAGAAGCTGTCTCCTTCATACGGCATCAGGCATCCCAGCTCCATTACCTCATGGGGAATGACACAGTAGGTGCACGCACCGCCGAAATATTCATAAGAATACCCCGGAGATGCAAGGCTTCCTTTATAATTCAGCGCTGGTTGCTGCGCAAATTTCATGCCGGGTTTAAACTGATCCTTCCACTTCTCACCCACCTCGACGATTACTCCGGCAAACTCATGTCCGATGATAACCGGATTTGTGTCAATGTTCTGTGGCGCTCTTTTGTGCTTTTTCCCCTGCTCCGCAAGCTTATAAGTAGACATACAGATACTGTCACTCATAACCTTTACCAGAATCTCGTCGTCCTTGATTTCCGGCAATTCAAATTCTTCTAATCTTAAATCTCTGGTTCCATACATTCTGACTGCTTTTGTTTTCATTCTATTTACGCTCCTATCTTTTCAATCATTACCTGTTTCTTTAATTCCTCTATCAGTTCCTTTGTCGGCGGTTTCGTTCCTACGGTCGTCACTGCCCCTGCGGAGGTCGCCATACACAGCCGGATAGTCTCCTCTCCACTCAGCCTGTTATCCCAGGAATACGCCAGCGCCGCCACCATAGCATCTCCTGCTCCCACAGTAGAGTGGGCTTTCACAGACAATGCCGGGCATCTCACCTCGCCGTTTGGCATTACCAGCATAGCTCCGCTCTTACCCATGGATACTGCCACCGTCTCTATCCCTTTGTTCCTCAGCTCCCGTGCCAGACCCAGAAGTTCTTCATCCGAAGCCCTGTAATCAATCCCTGCGTACTCCTCCAACTCCACTCGGTTCGGCTTAATAATATCCGGTCCGGCTGCCAGAGAATTGCGGAATAATTCTCCATCTGCGTCCAGCAGAACTTTCGCTCCTTTTTCGTGAACCATACGAATAATTTTCTCATAGATATGCTTATCCACACCTGCCGGAATGCTCCCTGCCAGAATAAACAATACATTTTCACCGGCATACCCTTTCAGTTTCTCCAGCAGTTCCTGTATCTGTCCTTCCGTAATGACCGGTCCCGGCTCATTTAATTCTGTCACTGCTCCGCTTTTCTCAAATACTTTGGTATTTGTCCGGGTCTCTCCTTCCACCCAGATAAAATCATTCCGGATTTTTTTCTCATTCAGTACATTCTCAATAGTTTTTCCTGCATTTCCTCCCAAAAATCCGGTGGCAATACTCTCGCCTCCCAGCTCGCATATGGTTTTGGAGACGTTAATTCCTTTGCCGCCTGCGTCATACTCCACTTTCTGAATCCGATTCAGCCCTCCCGGCTGCAAAGCCTCAATTTCTACCGTCTTGTCGATGGCCGGATTCATGGAAACCGTGATAATCATACTCCTTACTCCTCGTATAATAAGTTTGTAAGCAAGAAAACAGCTTGCAGACTTATTCTTTTTTGATTAGACAGAAGGATAATTCTAAACATCCT
>NZ_JAOQJU010000034.1:0-30632 GCF_025567385.1 Dorea acetigenes | reverse complement strand
CATTGCTTTTTTATTTGCAAAAGTGATGAATGCCTTGAAAATATAAGGTTTTAAAGAAAAATAGGACTGTAAAACTTTACAGTACCAAAAAAGGAAGGAGACTATTGCAATGAAAAATATGAAAAAACAGATATTCGTATATTTGATGCTTCTGTCACTTTTGTTATCAGGAAGCATAGGGGTTACGGATGTATATGCAGCAGAAAGTACAGAAAACAGCAGCATTCTGGAAGAAACTTATGATTACAATCTAAAGACAGAGGATATCTTGATCCGGGATCCTTATGTTGTTGTGCATGACGGGAAGTATTATATGTATGGAACAGACGGAACCAATGCATTTGGCGGACAGATGGACAGCTTCCCTGTCTGGGTAAGCGAAGATCTGGAGAATTGGGCGGGACCATATACGATTTTTCAGAATGACGGAAGCTTCTGGGCAGACAGTCAGTATTGGGCGCCGGAAGTCTACTATATAGATGGAGAATTTTATCTGTATGGCTCTATGGGCGGAAGCGGCCGGGCCAACAAAGGAATCCAGTTGTTCAAATCTGATGAGCCGCTGGGGCCATTTGAGCCTGTGTCAGAGTATCCGTTTACTCCGGAAGAAGATGATGATATCGACGCTACGCTTTACGAAGAAGACGGGGTGATGTACATGGTCTATTCGCAGGGGAAAGATGGCATTTATGCAGTACGGCTGAATGATACTTTAGATGGATTTGCAGATACCCAGTTTAAGTTGTTCGATGTATCTGAATGCTCCTGGACTGTGGCGGCATTTGGAGGGATGGTTTTAAATGATGGCCCTTGCTTTTACAAGACAGCTTCCGGGAAATTAATCTGTCTGCTCTCATCCATGTCAGAAGATGGATATCATATGGGGATTGCATATTCTGATAATGGAAAGCTTGATGGAAACTGGACACTGACGGATGAACGTCTGGATGTGGGCAGTGACGGAGGACACTGCATGATTTTTGAAAATCTGGAAGGACAGACTATGATTTGTTATCATGCGCCGAATGGAAACAGCCATCCGCAGTTCAGATACCTGATAGAGGACAAGGAAAACGATACCGTGTATGCATCCGAGACGCCTGCGGAAGAACCTGCCCGGGTGGAAGATGTTTTTGTCGATGTAAATGCAGAGGACTGGTTCCGGGAAGTTGTACAGTATGTATATGACAACGAGATTATGACGGGGCTGAATTCCAGTTATTTTGGACCGGCAGATACTTTGGTTCGGGCACAGTTTGCAACTGTTTTATATAAGATGAATAAGATGCCGAAAGTGGAGTATCAGGAAGTATTCCCGGATGTGGCAGAAACAGATTGGTTTGCAAGTGCTGTGCTCTGGGCGGCGGATACGGGTGTCGTAACCGGCTACACAGACAGCGGCAGATTCGGGGCAGCAGACAATATTACCCGTGAGCAGATGGCAACGATGATGTACCGCTATGCAAAGGATTATCTGAAACTTGAAGTAAGCACTGACGGTGATTACAGCAGCTTCCCGGATGCGCAGAACGTACAGGAATTTGCACAGGACGCAATGAAGTGGGCTGTGGGGAATAAAATCATTACCGGTAAGACGGTAGATGGACAGCTTGTCCTTGATCCGCAAGGCAATGCAAACCGTGCGGAGTGCGCGGTAATTATTCAGAGATTTATGGAAAGTACAGCAGAGTAAAATGTCTTCATTGACAAAACTCCTGCCTATCTTTATAATGAAATAACAAACAATGGCGTTTTCTGGGGGCGGAGAACGCCATTTTGCGTAAGAAAGGTCTAAAACATAGGATAAATGAGTAAATATCAGTAGGAGGTAGTTGTAATGAAGAATTATACGAGGGAAGATATCCTGCGGATGGTGGAGGAAGAAGATGTTGGCTTTATCCGTCTGCAATTTACGGATATTTTCGGGACATTTAAGAATGTTGCGGTGACAAGAAGTCAGCTTGAGAAGGTGCTGGACAATGAGTGCATGTTTGACGGTTCTTCTATTGAAGGATTTGCGAGGGTAGAGGATTCGGACATGTATTTGTATCCGGATCTGAATACCTTTGAAATCTTCCCGTGGAGGCCCCAGCAGGGTAAGGTGGCGCGGTTTATCTGCGATATCTATAAGGGTGACGGAACCATATTTGAAAGTGATCCGAGATACGTGCTTAAGAAGGTGGTTGATAAGGTACAGGCAGAAGGATATGATTTCCAGGTAGGACCGGAGTGCGAATTTTTCCTGTTCCATACGGATGAGGGAGGAATGCCGACCACGATTACCCATGAAAATGCCAGTTATTTTGATTTGGGGCCGCTGGATTTGGGGGAAAATGCCAGACGTGACATGGTACTGACTCTTGAAGACATGGGATTTGAAATTGAGGCTTCCCATCATGAATTTGCCGCCGGGCAGCATGAGATAGATTTTAAATATGATTCTGCGCTTATAACTGCTGACAATATTATGACATTTAAGATGGTGGTGAAAACAATTGCGAAGCGCCACGGGCTTCATGCAACCTTTATGCCGAAGCCGAAGTATGGAGAAAATGGTTCCGGGATGCATCTGAATCTTTCGCTGAATAGAGATGGAATCAATGTGTTTAGTGATCCGAAGGATGTAAACGGGCTGAGCCGGGAGGCGTACTATTTTATTGGTGGAATTATGAAACATATGAAAGCAATCAGCTTTATTACCAACCCGACAGTGAATTCTTATAAGCGTCTGGTTCCCGGATATGAAGCTCCGGTGTACATTGCCTGGTCTGCGAAGAACCGTACGCCGTTAATCCGTATTCCGACGGCGAAGACCGCCCATGCAAGAATTGAGCTTAGAAGCCCGGATCCAACGGCAAATCCCTACCTTGCACTTGCTGTGTGCCTGGAAGCGGGAATGGACGGAATCAGGAACGAGATTATGCCTCCGGCAAGTGTTGATACGAATATTTATAGAATGAGTAAAGAAGAGAGGGATGCGATTGGCATTGAAGAACTTCCCGGAAGTCTGCTGGAAGCGGTTCGTGAATTCGAGAAGGATGCTTTTATCCGGGGAGTGCTGGGCAAGGATTTGTCCGAGAAATTTATTGCAGCTAAGAAAAAGGAATACAGAGATTACCGCGCACAGGTAACGGACTGGGAGATTAAGAACTATCTGCATGTGTTGTAATACATTTTCCTGTGGAAATTGCAATTGACAGGAGGTGTAAGCATGGATGGCATTATAGTTGCATTTCCGAATAAGGAGAATGCAGCCAATATTCGGAATCTTCTGGTACGCGGTGGTATGGAAGTAAGAGGCGTTTGCACTACCGGAGCTCAGACGCTGAACTGTATGGAAATGCTGGATGAGGGAATTGTGGTCTGCGGATATAAGCTTGCAGATATGATGTATACGGAACTTCGTGAGTACATGCCGAAAGAATTTGAGATGCTTTTGATTGCGTCGCCGGATAAATGGAGTGACGGCGATATAGAGGGTGTGGTCGGGCTGTCTATGCCGATTAAGGTATACGATCTGATGAATACGGTAGAGATGATGACCCGCTCTATGGTGCAGAGAAGACGGAAGCGGAGGCAGGAGCAGAAAGAGAGAAGCCCCGGACAGCAGATGCTGATCAAAAAGGCGAAGGAACTTTTGATGGAACGAAATAATATGTCTGAAGGAGAAGCACACAGATATCTGCAGAAATGCAGTATGGACAGTGGAACGAACCTGGTTGAGACCGCAGAGATGGTACTAAGTATCATGGCAGAATAATGGCTGTAAAAGGAAATTGAATAGAATGAAATTTGCGAAGATGCACGGACTGGGCAATGATTATGTGTATGTGGATTGTTTTACGGAAAGGATAAGCGATCCGGCAGGGCTGGCGAGACTCTTCAGTGACAGGCATAAAGGGATTGGTTCTGATGGCCTGATCCTGATCGGGCCTTCCGGGAAGGCGGATTTCAGGATGCAGATATACAACGCAGATGGCTCTGTTGCCGAAATGTGCGGCAATGGAATCCGGTGTCTTGGGAAATATGTCTATGAGCGTGGGATGACGGACAAGACAGAGCTTACCGTAGAGACATTGGCGGGAATCCGCAGGCTGCGGCTTACTGTGGAAGATAAGACGGTGACAGAGGTGGAGGCGGATATGGGGATTCCTATTTTGAAAGCAGATAAGATTCCCATTGTTTCCGAACACAGCATGGTTGTAGATGAACCGATTGTGGTAGATGGAGTTATGCTTCGGATGACGGGCGTATCCCTGGGAAATCCTCATGCGGTCATCTATGTGCAGAGCGTCAGAACAGCAGATATCGGTTGGCTGGGACCGCGCCTTGAGCATCACGGGCGATTTCCCCGGCGCATCAACGTAGAATTTACAGAGATTATAGACAGACATACGATAAGCGTGCGGGTATGGGAGCGCGGCGCGAAAGAGACGTTAAGCTGCGGAACCGGAGCTTGCGCGGCGGTAGTGGCAAGTGTGTTAAATGACTTGACAGAACGCAGAGTTAGAGTAAAATTAACAGGAGGAGATTTAACCGTTGAATGGCGGGAGGCGGATAATACTGTTTATATGACGGGTCCGGCTGCAGCAGTCTTTGACGGAGTAATCAATATTCCGTCTGCCGGTTAAAGGAATGGGACGGATAGAGAAATTTGCAAAAAGGAGATACCTACGATGTTCAAAGTAAATCAGGATTATTTAAAATTACCAGGAAGCTATTTGTTTTCAACAATAGGCAAAAAGGTGGCTGCATTTCAGCAGGCGAACCCGGATAAATCCATTATCCGTCTTGGGATTGGTGATGTAACGCAGCCGCTTGCACCGGCGCTTATTGATGCACTGCACGGAGCGGTAGAAGAGATGGCTCATGCGGAGACATTCCGCGGATATGCGCCGGATCTTGGATATGAATTCCTTAGAAGTGCGATAGCGAAGAACGATTATCAGGACAAAGGCTGCGACATTAAAGCGGATGAGATTTTCATTTCTGACGGGGCAAAATGTGATTCCGGAAACATCCAGGAAATCTTCAGCAAGGACAATAAGATTGCTGTGTGCGACCCCGTGTATCCGGTATATGTGGATACCAATGTTATGGCAGGCCGGACGGGTACTTATGATGCGAAGACGGAGACCTGGAGCGATGTGATCTATATGCCATGTACGAGGGAAACGAATTTTGCGCCGGAGCTTCCAAAAGAGACGCCGGACATCATTTATCTGTGCTTCCCTAATAATCCTACCGGTTCTACAATTACGAAAGCGCAGCTTCAGGAATGGGTAGATTATGCGAATAAAGTGGGAGCGGTTATTATTTATGATGCTGCATATGAGGCATATATTTCAGAAGAAGATGTACCTCACAGTATCTATGAATGTGAAGGGGCGAGAACCTGCGCGATTGAGCTGAGAAGCTTCTCAAAGAACGCGGGATTTACCGGTGTGCGTCTTGGAGCTACAGTTATCCCGAAGGATCTGAAGAGCGGAGATGTGATGCTTCATTCCCTGTGGGCAAGACGCCATGGAACGAAGTACAACGGAGCACCATATATTGTCCAGCGGGCAGGTGAGGCAGTGTACTCTGAGGCAGGAAAGGCACAGCTTAAGGAACAGGTTGCCTACTATATGAAGAATGCGAAGACGATTTACGAAGGTCTGAAGAGCGCAGGCTACAATGTATCCGGTGGTGTGAATGCGCCATATATCTGGCTGGAGACACCGAAGGGAATGACATCATGGGATTTCTTCGATTACCTGCTTGAGAAGGCAAATGTTGTAGGAACACCCGGATCAGGATTCGGACCGAGCGGTGAAGGATATTTCCGGTTGACAGCTTTCGGTTCTTATGAGAATACGGTTGCGGCAATAGAGAGAATCAAGGCATTATAGAGAAATTTATAAAAAAGTGGCTGATGTGCAGAATTAACTGACACAGCGGCCACTTTTTATAGTATAATGAGTCCATGGAAAAGGAGGATTGGTTATGAAGAGAAAGGTGAAGAGAAGTCTTGCGGGAATGTTAGCATTACTCTTGACGTTGGCAGTTGCTTTTCCGGTGCCGGTTCAGGCACGGGAAACAGTGGCAGAAGCTGAAAGAATTCTGCCGCGGGGGCTGGCGGAAGAACCGGAGATTTTGCCGGATCCAAATGCTGCAGAACCGGCAGATGAATTGGAAACACTGGAAGAATATGACGAGGCAGAACTTCTGGTTCTTTTGGAAGCAAGGATGAAGGAGGCGCTGCTGGAAGGAAAGACAGAGCTGAATATAACAGATATGGGAATCAGCCCGGAAAAGTACGATTTGTATAGTTTGTTGTATTTTTCCCCTTATCTTAGTAATGGGATTGATTTTATGCCTTATTACAGTCTAAACACTAATTGTTATACCAATATTAAAATGGAAAATGCTATGTCGGTGGAGGAAACAAAAGCATATTTCCGTGAGGTTGAGAAGAAAGTAGATGAAATTGTAGCACTGGTGTCTGACGATATGACGGAAGAAGAAAAGGCACTTACGATTCATGACTATTTTGTATACACATACGAATATGATTATGATAATTACCTGAACGGTACGGTGCCGGATGATTCTTACCGAAGCGGCGGGCTGTTTATGAATCGAACCGGGGTTTGCCAGGCATATGCATATGGATATATGTATATTATGGAGAAACTGGGGATTGAGTGTTATGTGACAAGCAGCAATGCTATGGGTCATGCATGGAATATTATTGAGATTGACGGTTCTTATTATCATGTAGATGTAACCTGGGACGATCCGGTAAGAGACAGATTCGGGCAGGTAGGCCATTCTAATTTCCTGCTCAGTGACGCGGCGATAAAAGAAACAGAGCATCATGACTGGGATTTGACAAATCTGGTATGCGATAGTACCAAATATGACGATGCATATTGGACTGAGGTGGATTCGCCGATTATTTTACAGGATGAGAATGCTTACTATATAAAAGACCACTCTCTTTATAAGCGGGATTTGGAAGACGAGACAGAAAGCGAATTGAAAAATCTGGGAAGATGGTATGTCTGGGGGGGGTGCATATTCTTATTGGATGAGTGCATATTCGGGATTGTTTTTCTATGATGATGCGCTTTATTACAATACATCTGCAGAAATAAGAAAGATATCTCTTGACGGGCAGGGAGACAGCTTGGTGTACAAACCGGATGAAGATGTTCTGGCAAAAGGGTATCTTTATGGAATCAGAAGAAAAGGACATCAGATTGAGTATGTTATCAAGCAGAATCCTAATCAGGCAGCCGGGGAGATTTTGTCCACAGAGCTTTATGAAATTATAGAGCCGGATGATATTGCGTTAAATAAGACGTCACTTATTTTGGAAGAGGGAAGCAGTGAAGCTCTTACCTATTCTCTGACGCCGGATGGAGTCGAGACAGAGGTAGAGTGGAAGTCGGGAAATACGGCGGTAGCAACTGTGGACGCTAACGGCAAAGTGACGGCAGTGGCGCCGGGAAGTACGACGGTAACGGTAACAACAAGCAATGGGAAGAGCGCATCCTGCGAAGTGACCGTGACGAAGAAGGAGACTTCGCCGGATCCGACGCCGGATCCAGGACCGATGCCAACACTGGATCCGATACCAACATTTGAAACTGTCGATTTGTCCTGTGTGGGATGTAGTGTTGAGGAGTGGACAGTCCTGTATGGTACAAATAAGATTCGTATGATAAAAGGTCTTCAACCATTGTCTGTTACGGATAAGATGCAGAAGGCGGCGGATGTCAGGGTACAGGAGTTGCAGAATCTCTTTGCTCACACCAGACCAAATGGAAGCAGTTGTTTTACAGCTTTAACAGAAGCGGGAGCTTCCTATGATGCTGCCGGAGAGAATATCGCAGCGGGTTATTCTGATGCAGCAGCTGTGTTAGACGGCTGGTGGAACAGTGAGGGACATCGCGAGAATATGCTGGAGACGAGCTTCAATCATCTCGCAGTGGGACATGGATATAAAGAAAATGATGCGAGCCTCTTACATAATTATTGGGTTCAGATGTTTATTGGAAGCTGCACGCCAACCAGTATATCCATTGAAGAAGAGAATCCGCATACTTATCTGTTAGAGCAGGGAGAGGATATAGATGATCTGGGGCTGGTATTGAAGGTAGGGTGCAAGCACGGAACTTCTTATATGCCGGTTATCAGTGAGATGTGCAGCGCTTATGATGAATCAAAGTTGAATGAAGAGCAGATAGTAACGGTTACTTACGGAGGAAAAACAGCTGCGTTCAGGGTGACGGTGACAGAGAAAGAAACTCCGCCGGATCCAGACCCAACACCGGATCCAGACCCAACGCCGGATCCAGACCCAACGCCGGATCCAGACCCAACGCCAGATCCGACACCAACACCGGATCCAGACCCAACGCCGGATCCAGACCCAACGCCAGATCCGACACCAACACCGGATCCAGACCCAACGCCGGATCCGACGCCAACACCAGATCCGACGCCGACACAGGAGCTTCCATTCAAGGATGTGGCTTCCGGGGATTGGTATTATGAATATGTAAGCTATGTATATCAGCATGATCTGATGAAGGGACTGAATACGGAGACATTCGGCCCGGCGCAGACGCTTGTGCGTGCGCAGTTTGCGATTATTCTTCACCGGCTAAACGGAGAGCCTGCAGTTGCTTATACAGCTAAATTCCCGGATGTGGGAGAAGGTGTATGGTACACAGATGCGATTCTCTGGGCAAACAGTATAGAGGTTGTCACCGGGTATTCCGATACGGGACTTTTTGGCCCGGCTGATAAAATTACCCGGGAGCAGATGGCGGTTATGATGTACCGATATGCAAGATATAAAGGCTATGATATCAGTAAGAAAGCAGATTTTAGTGAATTTGCAGATGCTTCCGGTGTGAGCTCATTTGCAGAAGATGCGATGCAGTGGGCAGTCGGAATGAAAATCATTACCGGAAAGGATAATGGAACAAGGCTTGATCCGCAGGGAAATGCAAGCCGTGCAGAGTGCGCGACGATCATTATGCGGTTTAATGAAGCATATGAGAAGTAAAAGGAGGTAAAGAGTATGAAAAAAAGAACCAGGATTTTGGCGGCAGTTTTGGCGTTTAGCATGATGGCGATGCCAGTGAGTGCTAAGGAGGCAGCGGTGATAGGAGACGCTGCTTCTTGGAAGGGACAGACGGAGGAAGGAATTCAGGTGGCAGAAGATGCAGTGATGCCTGAATTTGCGGCAGAAGATATGGAGGAAGTCTTTGAGACTGCCGATTTGTCTTCTGTAGGATGCAGTATTGAAGAGTGGGCAGTCCTGTATGGTACGAATAAGATTCGTATGATAAATGGTCTTCAGCCTTTGTCTGTTACGGACAAGATGCAGAAGGCGGCGGATGTCAGGGCACAGGAGATACAGACTTTCTTTGATCACACCAGACCAAATGGGAACGACTGTTTTACGGCTTTAACAGAAGCGGGAGCTTCCTATGATGTTGGCGGAGAGAATATCGCAGCAGGTTATGCTGATGCGGCTGAAGTATTAGACGGCTGGTGGAACAGTGAGGGACACCGTGCGAACATGCTGGATACGGATTATAATCATCTTGCGGTAGGGTATGGTTATAATGAAAATGATCCGAATCACTATTATAATTATTGGGTTCAGATGTTTATTGGAAGCTGTACGCCAACCAGTATATCCATTGAGGAAGAGAATGCGTATACTTACCTGTTGGAGCGAGGAGAAGATATAGATGATCTGGGACTGGTATTGAAGGTAGAATGCAAACATGGAACCTCTTATATGCCGGTTATCAGTGAGATGTGCAGCGCTTATGATGAATCAAAATTGAATGAAGAGCAGACAGTAACGGTTACTTACGGAGGGAAAACAACTACATTCCCTATCTATGTCTGCGAACCTATGCCATTTACAGATGTAAATGATACGGACTGGTATTTCGACTATGTGGCGAATGTTTATTATAACAATATCATGACGGGATTGAAGCCTACAGTCTTTGGCCCGGCAGATCCTCTGGTACGAGCACAGTTTGCAGTGATTCTTTATCGGATGAGCGGTGAACCGGCAGTAACATATACGCCAAAATTCCCGGATGTGGCGAATGAACAGTGGTATACGAATGCAATACTCTGGGCAAGTGATGTTGGTGTTGTAACCGGTTATTCTAATACGGGGCTTTTTGGACCTGCTGACAATATTACCCGTGAGCAGATGGCGGTTATGATGTACCGCTATGCACAAGGTTTGGGATATGATGTCAGCGAAAAAGCTGATTTCAGCAAATTTGCAGATGCTTCCAGTGTAAGTTCCTTTGCCCGGGAAGCGATGCAGTGGGCAGTCGGAACCGGAATCATTACCGGAAAGGATAATGAAACAAGAATTGACCCGCAGGGAAATGCAAATCGTGCGGAATGTGCGACGATTATCACAAGATTTCTGCGGAAGTATTAAACAAGACATTAGGTAAAGCGGCTTGAGGCCAGAAGCCGTCTGTTTGGAATAAGGTGCGGGGATTATTCCCCGCACCTTATTTGTAATTCTGTAATATGTTCTTGCTCTTTTTCACTCTGGTGGATATCTGCCCATAGAAGTTCCAGAAAAGGTCCTTCCGGGGAAAGTCCTTGTTCCCGGGCGTAATTCAACATCCGTGGGATATAGTCTGCGTTCTGGGCACAGTCGCCCTGATAGCTTACGGTAAGGTAGGCTCCGCCGGGGATGGTTTCATCCCCATCTTTGTCTATGATAAAGACGTCTGTGTAATGTCTGAAGTGTCCGGCTATAGCGCTTTCAAGAGGGATGACGGAACCAATACGGTTATTGCCGATGATGTAGAGTTTGTCCGGATTCTTATTCAGTAATTGTTTGATTAATATGTCCATCTCCGTGTCGAGCTTATAACCGGAATGGATGGTATAGCAATGACGTTCGGGAATTTCCTTTTTTTCGATGATGCCAAGGGGCTGTTTCCTGGTATCCCGCAGGGTTTCCAGGCGGTCTTCTATATTAGTTTTCAGTGCATCCAGAGACTGCATTTTTTCTTCAATTACAGTCAGCTCTTCCTGAAGAAGCGCTTCCGTACCTGCCAGACTCCGGTTGTTCAGGTATTCCCGGATGCGTTCCATAGAAAAGCCCAGCTCCCGCAGGTCGCGGATGACATTCAGCCGCCAGATATCATGGATATGGTACATCCGATAATTATTTTCTCCGCGCTTTGGTTTTAAAATTCCCAGTTCTTCATAATAACGAAGAGAATCGGAGCTGATATTGTAGAGACTGGAAATTTCACCGATTCGGTAATAATGTTTCACAAAACTTCCTCCTATAAAAATAATAGTAATCTCTTGACCTTAGTATTATACTAAGGTTTATGCTGTAAATGCAAGAGAGAAAAGGAGAGGTTCTGTCATGATGCTGGAAGGAAATTCTTTAAAAAGAGATTTTATGAAATTTATCATACCGTCTATCGTTGCCCAGTGGGTATTTGCGCTTTATACGATGGTAGACGGAATATTTGTGGCAAGAGGTGTGTCGGAGGTGGCGCTGACCGCTGTAAATATCGTGATGCCCTATATTATGGCGCTGTATGCTGTTTCTATTTTATTTGCGGTAGGAACATCCACGGTTGTAGCGATTAAGCTGGGGGAGAAGGATGGCAGGAAAGCGAATGAGATTTTTACTCAGAATATTGTACTGCTTACCATCTTTTCGGTTGTGATTACGGTGGTGGTAATGCTGAATCTTAAGCCCGTTGCGGCGTTTCTCGGAGCTACGGAAGTGAATATGGAATACGTGCTGGAATACCTGGGAAGCATTGTACCGTTTTCGGGATTATTTATCCTATCCTATTCTTTCGAAACATTGATTAAGACGGATGGATATCCGAAGAGAGCGACTGCAATTGTGACAATTGGTTCTGCGGTAAATGTAATCCTTGATTATTTCATGGTAATGAGATGGCATATGGGAATTGGCGGCGCAGCGCTTGCTACAGGCATTGCCCATGTGCTTTTGATTACACTGTATCTGGTACATTTTTGCGGAAAGAAGGGTACGATTAAATTCTGCAGATTTAAGCCGGATATACCGCTTGTCTGGCGAGAGTTTAAGAATGGCCTGCCTTCCGGAATTACAGAATTGTCTACCGGATTGATTATTTTCTTATTTAACCAGGCGATTCTTAAGTTCTTAAATGAAGATGCGCTGGTAAGCTATACCATTATTTCTTATGTGAATTCAATCGCGATCATGACGATGGTAGGGATTGCGCAGGGTTATCAGCCTTTGATTAGTTATTATTATGGACAGAAGCGGATGGATAAATGCAGAAAGCTTTTCCGCTATGGCATTACGGCAGCAGTGGTGGCGTCTGTTCTATTTACCGGTGGATGCCTGCTGGGAGCAAATGGAATCGTGAAGCTGTTCATTGCGCCGGATATGGGGGATTTATATAAGTATTCCTGCGATGTGCTTCGTATCTTTGCTCTGTCATTTTTGCTTGCCGGTTATAATGTAGTCGTTGGCGGTTATTTTACGGCAGTAGAGAAGCCTGCTGAGGCAACTTGCATTTCTCTTTCGAGAACGATTGTGGCATTGGTTCTCAGCCTGGCAGCACTGACGGCACTTTTTGGCGGAGCGGGTATCTGGTGGAGTCCGCTTATGGCAGAGGGAATAACCTTTATATTGACGATGCTCCTGTTTATAGGATACAGAAAACGAACCTTTAGAAAATAATTTCTGCTTTTTTACCATAAATTTACACTTTTCGGCATTTAAAATTGGTGAGAAAAACCAAAAACAAAAAAAACAAAAAAAGGGGTTGATTTTTGAAAAGTTTTTGGTATAATAATATTTGTTTGCTGGACAACACAGAAGAACGAAAACAAAATGATGCGGAATGGTGTAATTGGCAGCACAGCAGACTCTGACTCTGTTAGTAGGGGTTCAAGTCCCTTTTCCGTAGTTCCTTGGCAGGGGCGCCGGGTGTTGCGGTTATCCAAGATGTCCGGTCAATATAACGGAGTGTGGCTCAGTTTGGTAGAGCGCTACGTTCGGGACGTAGAGGTCGCAGGTTCAAATCCTGTCACTCCGATTTTTACTTATAAATCAAGAGTTTAGTGACTCTTGATTTTTTTGTGATATATTGTTACCATTTTATTGGGAGGCTTTTTTATGTTTGGATTTATGGTTAATGCAGAGGGCGGTCTTACGACAGCCGGTTATGTAGTGTGTGTAATTGTGGGATTGGCAGTTCTTGCGCTGGCGTCTTATTTCGCGGGAAAGAGTTCCGGGAAAAAGAAAATGGGAACGAAACAGTTGGTATTCTGTGCGATGGCGATAGCGCTTGCGTTTCTGACATCTTATATCAGGATTTTTCGGCTGCCGTGGGGCGGAAGCGTAACGCTTTGCAGCATGTTATTTATTGTACTGGTAGCAAATTGGTATGGTGTAAAGACGGGAATGCTGGTTGGACTTGCTTATGGTATTCTTCAGTTTATACAGGAGCCGTACGTGCTGTCCTTTTTCCAGGTATGCTGCGATTATATCCTTGCTTTTGCGGCATTGGGAGTTGCAGGCTTTTTTGCGAAGAGCAAGGGAGGGCTGATAAAAGGATATGTTGTGGCAGTGCTTGCAAGAGGGGCGTTTCATGCCTTGGGCGGATACCTGTACTGGATGTCTTATATGCCGGATAATTTTCCGGCGGCGTTAAAGAGCGTGTATCCGATTGTGTATAATTATAGTTTTCTTCTGGCGGAGGGAATCATTACTCTTATTATTATATCTGTACCATCCGTCGCAAAAGGTCTTGCGCGTGTGAAGCAGTCGGCTGTAGAATAGAAGATAGAGAGTAAGACGGACGGCTTGCGTCATAAAGAGGAGGTTCCGTAAGATGAAGAAACAGGAACTGATGAAATACCGGCTGGCGGATGCAATGAAGCAATGTATGAAGGATACGCCGGTGGAGCGGATTACAGTGAAGGAGATTGCAGATACTTGTGGAACAACAAGGCAGACATTTTATCGGAATTTTCAGGATAAATATGATCTGATTAACTGGTATTTCGATAAAATCCTACTGGAGTCTTTTGAACATATGGGAGAGGGCAGGACAATCTATGAAGGACTGGTGAAGAAGTTTGAATTTATTGATAAGGAAAAAGTGTTTTTCCGTGCAGCCTTTAAATCTGACGAACAGAATTGCCTCAAAGACCATGATTTCTGCCTGATCCTGCAGTTTTATACGGAAAAGATTGAATCGAAGTCAGGGAAGAAGCTGACGGAAAACTTACGTTTCCTCCTGGAAATGTACTGCCAGGGGTCGATTTATATGACGGTGCAGTGGGTGTTAGGCAGGATGGAGCGGACGCCCCGGGAACTGGCGCATTCCCTGGTGGAAGCGATGCCGGCGGGGCTTGCAGAAGTCTTCCGGGAATTAAAACTTATCAGCTAGGTGACACATTTGCCATTTTGTAACTTTTTATTTGGAGACGGAATTGTTAAAATAAAGACAAGTAAAATGTTAATGCCAAAGAAAAGGAGAGAATGAAGATGGCAAACAGAATTATGTTAAACGAAACCTCCTATCATGGAGCGGGAGCAATCAAAGAAATTGCGGCAGAAGCAAAAGCAAGAGCATTTAAGAAAGCGTTTGTATGTTCAGACCCGGATCTGATTAAATTCGGAGTAACGGCGAAGGTTACGGATGTGCTGGATGAAGCGGGGCTGGCATATGAAGTTTATTCTGACATTAAGGCAAATCCTACCATCCAGAATGTACAGAATGGAGTTGCTGCTTTTAAAAAGGCAGAGGCAGATTATATTATCGCTATCGGCGGCGGTTCTTCTATGGATACGGCAAAGGCTGTGGGAATTATTATTGCCAATCCGGAATTTGAGGATGTAAGAAGCCTGGAGGGTACAGCGCCTACAAAGAATCCATGTGTACCGATTATTGCGGTGCCTACGACAGCAGGAACGGCTGCAGAGGTTACGATTAACTATGTCATTACGGACGTGGAAAAGAAGAGAAAATTTGTATGTGTTGACCCGCACGATATGCCGGTTATTGCTGTTGTAGATTCTGATATGATGTCTTCTATGCCGAAGGGGCTGACAGCTTCTACTGGTATGGACGCTTTGACACACGCAATTGAAGGCTATACAACGAAAGCAGCGTGGGAGATGACAGACATGTTCCATCTTAAAGCAATCGAGATTATCGGAAAGTCTTTAAGAGGGGCTGTGGCAAATGAGAAGGAAGGCCGCGAAGGCATGGCTCTTGGACAGTATATTGCAGGTATGGGCTTTTCTAACGTAGGATTGGGAATCGCTCATTCCATGGCGCATACGCTTGGGGCAGTATATGACACGCCGCACGGTGTGGCATGTGCAATGATGCTTCCAATCGTAATGGAATACAATGCAGAATGTACCGGAGAGAAGTACCGGGAAATCGCAAGAGCAATGGGTGTAAAGGGCGTAGATGAGATGTCAGTAGAAGAATACAGAAAAGCGGCTGTAGATGCAGTACAGCAGCTCTCTATTGATGTAGGAATCCCGGCCAAGCTTGAAGCAATCAAAGAAGAAGACCTGCAGTTCCTTGCAGAATCTGCATATGCAGACGCATGCTGCCCGGGCAATCCGAAGGATACTAATGTAGAAGATCTGAAGGAACTGTTCAGAAAATTGATGTAAATGAGATGATTTCAGAGGAGCTATTGGAGCTGGAGCTTCTCGGCAAATCCGGCGATAATCTTCACGGCGGAGTCGGCATCGTCACCGCTGTGTTTTAAAAATGCATGGAAAGAACCCTGGATAAGGAATGTAAGTAATATTTCTTTTTCAAGGTTCTTTTCATATTCCGGATGTTTTTGAAACACGAATTTCCGGATGGTATCTTCCAGCCGGGTAATCATAATTTCCTGACGGCTTCCGGAAAATAGGGTATGAAGCAGTGTGGTCTGCGACAGCATTGCCTCCGTGAGCTCTAAGGTGGCGCGCCCGGGATTGTCACTTAGGGTGTCCAGATGAGGAATGGAGCGTACGATGTTATTAATCAGCTCGGTTTCCAGCGTCTCGGATAAATCATAAATGTCTTTGTAATGCTGATAGAAGGTTGCTTTATTAATAAATGCAAGCTCTGACAGTTCTTTTATCGTGATTTTTTCAATCGGCTTTCTTGAGCGCAATTCAATAAAAGCATTGGTAATATTGATACGGGTACGTTTTACGCGCAGGTCCATAATGTCTCCTTTTTGACTATTTTTTCAATCCGTCAATTATTTTACGGATGTGTAAAATTGATGATGGTACGTAACTTTGATTTTCGGTAAAATCAGTATAGCAAGAAAAACGACGGCAGTCAATTAAGCGAATGCCATTAAAAAAATAATAAGCAGAGCGGTTTTACCGCTGTGGATACGGAGGAAGATAGTATGGATATGTACGGGTTTTACACAGGGAAAATATTTGACGCACATCATTTCCTTGGATGTCGGATAGAGGGAGGCGGCGCCGTGTTTCGTACATTTGCCCCGGCAGCAGTGAGGATTGAAGTGATTGGGGAATTTAATGGATGGAACGGCACGGAGATGTATCGGATTCATGACCGGAATTTCTGGGAATGCAGAATCGCGGATGCTAAGCCGGGGATGATGTATAAGTATAGGATTTATACAAGGGACGGTTCGTGGACAGACCACTGCGACCCTTACGGCTATGGGATGGAGCTCAGACCCGCCAGTGCGTCCATAATCCGGGATTTGAGCGGGTATGCGTTTGCAGACAGAGAATGGATGGAAAAACGCTGTGACTGCAAGGAGAAGCCATTGAATATTTATGAAGTGCATGCGGGTTCCTGGAAGAAGAACCCGGAAGAAGAAAATGGCTGGTACCGATATCAGGAACTGGCGGATATCCTGATTCCTTATCTGAAGGAATATGGATATAATTATGTGGAATTCATGCCCCTTAGCGAGCATCCCTGCGATGAATCCTGGGGATACCAGAACACCGGGTTTTTCAGCCCTACTTCCCGCTATGGGACGGCGCTGGAAGCAAAAGAGATGGTGGATAAGTTTCATCAGAATGGTATTGGGGTGATTCTGGATTTTGTCCCGGTACATTTTGCGGTGGATGGATATGGGCTGGCAAATTATGACGGCACGCCGCTGTATGAATATCCGCATCGGGATGTGGGGGACAGCGAATGGGGAAGCAAGAATTTCATGCATTCCAGAGGGGAAGTGCGAAGTTTCCTGCAGTCTTGTGCTGCTTATTGGATGGAGGAATACCATATTGACGGGCTTAGAATGGACGCTATCAGCCGGATTATTTATTGGCAGGGGGAGCCTGCCCGGGGTGTGAACCGGAATGCAGTGGAATTTCTGCAATATATGAACCGGGGATTGAAGGAGCGGTATCCGGGTATCCTTCTTGCAGCGGAGGATTCTACTTCCTATCCGGGCGTGACGAAGGATGCAGGGGAAGGCGGTCTTGGATTTGATTATAAATGGGATATGGGCTGGATGAATGATACGTTGAATTATTTCCGTTCGGCGCCGGAATACCGGACAGAAGAATATCACAAACTGACATTTTCCATGATGTACTATTATGATGCAAATTACCTGCTGCCTTTATCCCATGATGAGGTGGTACATGGAAAGGCAACGATTCTGCAGAAGATGAATGGAGAATATGACAAGAAATTTCCCCAGGCAAGAGCATTTTATATGTATATGTATGCGCATCCGGGCAAGAAATTGAATTTTATGGGAAATGAATTCGGCCATATGCGGGAATGGGATGAGAAGCGCCAGATGGATTGGGATTTGCTTCAATATCCGATCCACGATGCATTTCATCATTTCATGAAGGATTTAAATCATCTGTATTTGTGTACGCCTGCCCTGTGGGAGAAGGATTATCAGACGGAAGGCTTCCAGTGGCTTGACTGCCATCAGGAAGAGAAATGTATTTATGCTTTTTCAAGAAAAGGCGGCGGACAGATGATGATAGCTGTGTTTAATTTTTCGGATAAAACACAGGGAAAATTTTCTTTGGAGGTTCCGGATGGTACATACCAGGTTGTTTTAAATAGTGAAGAAGAATGTTACGGAGGAAGCGTGAAGGAGAAGGAAACGTGGATAATAGAAGGAAATAGACTTGAGATAGATATTCCGGCATTCTGCGGTATCTATATTGGTTGTAAGCCGGAGTCGGATGAATAAAAAGATTGTGCCTTGGTATGCATCGCTACCCCTATTTCAGGGGCAGCGCCTGCTGTACTTTATTAACGCCTTCGCCGATAATGGCGTTGGTTCTAGCCAGAGATTCCTGAGCATCTGCGGCAACACTAAGTCCGGTCATCTCTTCCAGCTTGTCCGGTTCATTTAGCGGAAGGATATAGTATTCAGCTCCATTATTGTTGGTGAGCGATACCCAGGTGGGGATGAAATCTGCTTTTTCGATAGATACCTGTCCTTCCTTATCCCGGTGGAGTGTCAGGGAGAGCATGAGTCCGTCTTCTGTATGCCCGTAGGCAAGTCCGTCCATATATTCGGTACGCTGGTTGGAAAGGTGATTTCCGATTGCATAGGCACATAACATCTGATGATTTCCATCAGCGCTTTCCAGCAGGTCTACCGGTTGGATGACATGCGGGTGGCTGCCGATCAGGGCGTCAATACCCATGTCACAGAGCCGCTGAGCCATGGCATCCTGTTCTTCAGACTCTTCTGTCTGGTACTCAATCCCCCAGTGCATATAGGCTACCGTAAATTCCACGCCTTCCGCTTCCATTTCTTCCAGGCCGGTTTCGATTTCCCGGTAAAAGGATTCCAAATCATTGGATTGGAAGCTGTTGATTAAGGGTGCGCTTTCATCGGTGACTGCGATGCCGTTAATGGTTTTCTGTCCGTTCACTTCTTCTGTCTCGAATACATAGTTGAAAAAGCCAACTTTAATGCCGCCGATATCCTGGATCGTGTAAGTTTTATCAGAGGTAGTCTTGCGGGTTCCGGCGTAAAGAAGAGAATTCTGCGTCATCACATCCATAGTTCGCTGCAGACCCTCATCTCCATTGTCATAAATGTGGTTGTTGGCAAGCAGGCACATATCCACGCCATTTGCCGCCAGAGCTTCTGCGATTGCATCCGGGGAGTGGAAAGTAGGGTAGCCGCTGTAATCTCCGTCTGTCAGCGCGCATTCCAGTGTGGTGACGGCAAAGTCAGCGGATTCCAGATAACTCTTTACGTATGTAAAAATGGGATTATAATCATAGGTTCCATCCTCTTTGTAGTAGGCAGGAGAGGTCAGGAACGGCTTATGCATAATAATGTCTCCGGCAGTGAATAAGGTGGCAGTGGATTCTTCCACCTCCTTAGAAGACTCCTGCTCTTCCGGGTCTATGGTAACCTTCTTTGCACTTTCACTTTTGGACTCATTTTTGGATGAATCTGCCAGGGCGTTCCGGATAACCCCGCCTAATATAATCACCATCAGCAGTGTGGCGCCTGCAAGCATCAGCCTCCTGCGAAGAACAATCTGACGCCTGCGTGCGGCGCGCCTCCTTCTGATTCTCTCACGTTCTCTTCTTTCATCATCTGTCTGCTGGTTCATGTCTGCCTCCCTCATCTTTGGTATATTCCGTTTTTGATAGTTTTCTTAGCATGAAGTATATCATAAAACGGGGAAATTTGCCATCTATTAAAGGGAGTTCCAGGATGAATACCAGATAACTTATTTTGTCAATGCTGGAAAGAGTTTTACAAACTTCTGTATCAGCACGCACTTCTAAAAGAAGCAGTAATTGTTTTTTTAGAAGATGCATGACAGGGCTTGATTCTGATACCTTTGGACCGTCTCAGCTTTATGGAGAAATATGAATAAGATTTACCATCACGGCAGCTTTCAGCGCCATATATGGAAGATCTTATTCTCTAGGTCTTTTTGTACATTCGATAGATATTGATTAATTTCTTCATCTGCTAATTCAATCTTAAAGGATAATAGTTCGTCTGTGGTAATACCAAGCAGCCGTGCAATGGGTACAAGCAAAGTGATATCCGGCAGCGTATTACCTTTTTCCCATTTATTGACAGCAGGGGTAGTTACGCCAAGACAAGCGGCCATTTCCTCCTGAGTCATTCCTTTGTTTTTTCTATATTTTCTGATGATATCTCCGATTGCCATGCCTGATTATCTCCTTCATAATTTTTTGGAATGCTCCTATATATAGTATAGCTGTTTGAAGTTCAAAAACAATTGAATGGAGGTTAAATGGCGGGAATTATTTTTTACCATTGCTTAACTTTCGGGTTCTTTGTTATAATATAGGACGGTATAAAGGAGCAGACAAAAAGAGAAACTCCAATAATTCAGGATGGGAGAATTTGTTGACATGAAGAACAGTACAGCGAGTACGATTAAGCGTGCGGAAAGATTTCAGGTTGTATTGATTGGCGAGGGGATTATAGTGGGTGGAATTGCGGGACTTATGGTGATTCTGTATCGTATTTTCCTCGAATATGCGGGGGAATGGCTGCAGAGAATTCTTGCGTATATCGGACAATCCCCGATACGGATGGCGGTGTGGTTTGGTGTTCTGCTGATTCTGGCAGTTGTGGTCGGGAAACTGGTAGATTATGAACCGCTCATATCCGGAAGCGGAATTCCGCAGTTGGAAGGTGAGATGTCGGGAAAGATCGATCAGGTATGGTGGAAAGTGCTTCCAGCAAAATTTCTGGGCGGATTTTTATGTATTCTTGGAGGAATGTCCCTGGGGCGGGAAGGCCCGTCAATCCAGTTGGGAGCCATGGCAGGAAAGGGTATTTCCAAAGGGCTTGACAGAGGTAAGACAGAAGAGAGATTCCTTCTTACCTGTGGGGCAAGCGCGGGACTTTCTGCTGCATTTCAGGCGCCCCTTGCGGGAGTAATGTTTTCACTGGAAGAGGTACATAAGAATTTTTCAGTGTCAGTTTTGATTTCTGTTATGTCAGCGTCTGTTACGGCAGATTTTCTGGCATCGGCCGTGATGGGAGTGGATTCGGTCTTTACATTTGATCTTGTAGATGCCCTGCCGAGAGAGTACTATGGATTGCTTCTGATACTGGGTTTTGTGTTGGGAATCCTGGGAGCTTTTTATAACTGGTTTACATTAAAAGTGCAATCCCTTTACAACCGGGCAAAATTTTTAAATACCACGACGAAGTTAATGATACCCTTTGCGTGTGCCGGAATTCTTGGATTCACGATGCCGGAAATTTTAGGAAGCGGACATTCTGTTATAGAATGGCTGACTGGCGGCGAAGGCGTTATGCTGCATATGGTACTGATTATTTTAATTAGCAAATTCATTTTTTCGGCGGTCTGCTTTGGGTCAGGAGCGCCGGGCGGGATCTTCTTTCCGCTTCTGGTGCTGGGCGGCTGTATTGGAGGAGCGTTTGGTCTGATAAGTGTGAAATATTTCGGACTGGATGCAATGTATGTGAATAACATCGTGCTTTTGTCTATGGCAGGATATTTTACAGCGATTGTACGGGCGCCCCTTACGGGAATTATTCTCATTTTTGAAATGACAGGTTCTGTAAGTCAGATGCTGTCTCTGACACTGGTATCGATTGTGGCATATATCACGGCGACGCTTCTTAGGTCGAAGCCGATTTATGAAAGCCTGTTGGAACGCCTTCTCAGGAAACAAGGAGAGGCAGTACCGGAGAATCACGGTCAGAAGGTTTTGGCAGATTTTGTGATTATGCATGGTTCCAGGTTGGCAGGCAAAACCATCAGCGAGGTAGAATGGCCGCAGAACTGCCTGCTGGTTGCAATCCGGCGGGAAGGGGAAGAACTCATACCCCGCGGCAGGACAAGGCTGATGGCAAGCGATACGATTGTCACCCTGACGGATGAACGGGACAGTGGGAGCGTACATGACAAAATGGAAGAATTGTGTAAATGCGTGTTAATTCAGGACGTAGTAAAATGACATTTTACTACGTCCTGAATTAACATTTGCCCTGTACCTATTTGTTATTTTATTGGTGAATGATGAAAAAATAATTCATAAAATTAAATTCTATACATAATTGTGTCTTTGTGATGCATGTTAAATCTAATGAGATTTTACTAAAATGAATGTAGTGTATTATTAGCTGGTATACCGACCTACGAATGCTGGAGGTAGTTTTATGGATTATTGTAAACTTGGCTTAAGAATTAAGGAAATAAGGAAGAAGCGGCGAATGTCCCAGCAGACCCTGTCTTATGAGATTGATTATTCAATTCCGCATATCAGTCATGTGGAGAATGGAACAACTAAACTGAGTGTAGATTTTCTGGTAAAAACGGCCAATGCCCTGCAGGTTACGACGGATCAGCTGCTTTGCGATAGTCTTGATAATTCCGAAATGATATTCCAGGGTGAGATTATGGAGTCGTTGAAAGATTGTAGTAATACGGAACTTAAAATTATTAACCGGTTGATTAAAGATGTAAAAGTGAATTTGAGAGAGAATATTTAGATGGAAAGTGGGAAAAACATACAACTGTTATATGATGTGGGTTTGCGGATTAAGGAGCTTCGGCTGGAAAATGAATGGAAACAAATTGAACTTGCAAAAAGGATTGGAGTGGATCGGACATCGGTTTCGTCCTACGAGCGTGGAAAACGGATTCCGGACATATTCATTTTGTGCAGGATTGCGGATGAATTTGGAGTGACGCTGGATTATTTGGTGGGGCGCTCTGTGCAGGGAGAATGATATTGATGGCTGAACTGATATCCAAAAGTGAATTTTTTTGTATTATAATCTTGCAAAAACGGGAATACTGTGCTAATATAAAAACCGATTTAATAAAGTAAAGCGATGAACAAGACTCTAATCCCTGGAACTTGACAGGAATAAGATGTCACCGACTGAGAGCATCTTTTGAGGAATGGGAGATATGGGAACACTTGGGAGCAGACTGGTTGAAATAGCAGTAGGTCAGTACGTGGATGCGCGTTAAGCATATAAGAGAGGAAGCTTTTTGCAGATACAAAAAAGACTGCAGCGATACAGCCGTGTTGTATAAAAGAGCTTCAATGCGGGTGGTACCGCGGATTATGAAGAATATCCGTCCCGGAATACGTAAATGTGTTCCGGGATTTTTTTTATTCTATTTTCCGGAGCACCGGTCAAAGGAAGGAGAACAGATTATGGAATTTTTAACAGGCGTCAGACAGAAAGAAACTTTGGAAATCAGCGAATTGCTGGCAGTGGACGGCGAAGGGCAGACTGTCAAAGTAAATGGTGCGGTTCATACGATCCGTAATATGGGAAATGTTGCTTTTGTCGTTTTGAGAAAGCGGGAAGGACTGCTTCAGTGTGTTTATGAGGAAGGCGTTTCTAAATTTGCATTGAAGGATGTGAAGGAAGCTGATACTATTGAGATAGAAGGTGTGCTGGAGCAGAATGAAAAGGCTCCGAATGGCATAGAGATACGTATGGAAAGTATCCGTATTTTAAGTGAGCCTGCAGATGAGCGGATGCCTCTTGCTATTTCCAAATGGAAGTTAAATACATCGGTGGATGCAAAGCTGAATTACCGGTCGATTGCGCTTCGCAATATCCGGGAAAGAGCAAAGTTTAAGATTCAGGAAGGAATTACAAGAGCATTTCGTGATTTCTTATATGGCCAGGGATTTACGGAGATTCATACGCCAAAACTTGGGGCGAAGAGTGCAGAGGGCGGCGCGAACTTATTCCGTCTGGAATATTTCCACAGACCGGCTATCCTGCAGCAGAGCCCGCAGTTGTATAAGCAGATGATGGTGGGAGTTTATGACCGTGTATTTGAGACTGCACCGGTATTCCGTGCGGAGAAGCATAATACAAAGCGTCATCTGAACGAATACACCAGTCTGGATTTTGAGATGGGTTATATCGACGGATTTGAAGACGTCATGGCGATGGAGACGGGATTTTTACAGTACTTGATGGAGCTTTTAAAGAAAGATTATGCAAAAGAATTGAAAATCCTGGATATTACACTTCCAGATGTCTCGAAGATTCCGGCAGTCCGCTTTGATGAAATTAAACAGAAGGTTTCGGAAAAGTATGACCGGAGGATTAAGAATCCGTTTGATTTAGAACCGGAAGAGGAACAGTTGATCAGCCAGTATGCGAAGGAAGAGTGGGGCAGTGATTTTGTATTTGTGACCCATTATCCATCTAAGAAACGGCCGTTCTATGCGATGGATGATCCGGAGGACAGCAGGTATACATTAAGTTTTGACTTACTGTATAAAGGGCTTGAGATTACGACCGGAGGACAGCGTATCCATGATTATCAGATGCTTCTTGACAAACTTGCCGCCCGCGGCATGGAGGAAGAAGGCCTGACCCATTACCTGGATACTTTTAAGCATGGAATGCCGCCTCATGGCGGGCTTGGGATTGGTCTGGAACGTCTTACCATGAAGCTGGTGGGCGAGGATAATGTGAGAGAAACCACGCTCTTTCCGAGAGATTTAAGCAGACTGGAGCCTTAGTGGGGAAGTTCCCCGGGAGAATGAGAGGGAAAGGTTATGTTTGGAAAAAAGTGTAGTTTATGCGGGGGAAAATTAAATAGTGAGAATGTATGTACAGAATGTGGTTTGGATAATACGAAAACTGACAGGAATTATAAGATAAACCAGAGCAGCTGTGATAATCAGCCGTTGACCCATGTACATCCACATCCGGAGGAAACTGACCGCCGGAAGGTGCAGGCAGACCGCGCTTCCGGGCAGAAGCGCCAGGAGCCGAAACAAAAACGCCAGGAGTTGGAACAAAAACGCTGGGTACAGCAGCAGCCGTCGCAGAAAAAGAATTCTAAAAAACGGGTGGCACTGATTCCGGTTATTTTCATTATATTGGGAATTGCTGCAAGTGTAATATCGGCTGTGGGTGACATGGCACAGGAATGGGGTGGCAGCGGCCTGGAGGAAATTACCGGTTTGTTTGATGATTATGATTATAACTATGATTATGACTATAATCCTTATGAATATGTGCAGCGTGAGTTGTCAGAGGATGGAGAGCGTTTTCGTGTGGACTTAAGCCAGGGCGAATATGTGGGAGGCGTGCATCTCCCGGAAGGAGCGTATACCGTCAGCATCAAAGAGGGTTATGCCTCTGTAAATGTTACGGATGATGCGAATGGCATTTATTTATACGAAAGTCTGAATATGCAGGAGAATGCGCAGTGTGAAGATGTTCGGATTTATACAGGGGCGCGGGTAGAAGTGAGCGGCGAAGCATCGGTGGAATTTGCAACAGAAAATGGGCAGATGGATGAATCAGCAGCCATGGAACAGAATCCTTTGACGGAGACGGTCACCTTGCGTGGCGGAGAAATGCAGGCAGGCGTGGACTTTGAGCCGGGTGTATATGATTTGTATATGGAAAATGGCTATGTAAGCCTTCAGGTTATGGTTTATGACGGACCGGATTTAATACAGGAGAGCTATCTCTGGCTGGATGCAGATTCTTCCGGTACGAATGGCTATAAGAATCTGGTGCTTCCGCAGGGAGCTGTCATAAGCTGGGAGGAAGAAGAACAGGAAATGGTACTAAAGCCCAGCGAGGGAATTATTTCACAGGATTATCTGTCTTATTATGTGCAGGAAGGAGAAGACTATGGCGAATAAGATCTCAGATGAAACAATTGAATATGTAGGGATTCTGGCGAAGCTGGAGCTGTCCGGTGAGGAGAAGGAAAAGGCAAAAGCGGATATGGAAAAGATGCTGGATTATATCGACACGTTGAATGAGCTTGATACAGAGGGAATCGAACCGATGTCCCATGTGTTCCCGATTCACAATGTGTTTCGGGAGGATGTAGTGACAAATGGCGACGGCAGTAAAGATACACTTGCCAATGCTCCGCTTAAGAAAGATCAGAGCTTTAAAGTACCGAAAACGATTGGATAGGAGGCAGCGTCAGTATGGATATGATAAGTTTGACAGCGGTTGAGTTAGGGAAAAAGATTCAGGCAAAGGAAATCTCCGCCAGAGAAGCGGCAGAGGCGGCATTTGCACAGATTGACAGAGTAGAAGCGGACGTCCACAGTTATGTGACGATTGACAGGGAAGGGGCGATTAAGCGTGCTGATGAAGTTCAAAAGCTTATCGACAAGGGAGTCCTTACAGGTCCCCTTGCCGGAGTTCCGGTTGCCATTAAGGATAATATGTGTACGAAAGATATGCTGACTACCTGCAGTTCCAGAATTCTGGGGGATTTTAAACCTACATTTACAGCGGAGGCCGTACAGAATCTGGAGAAGGCAGGGGCGGTTATTCTGGGTAAGACGAATATGGATGAATTTGCCATGGGAAGTACTACAGAAACTTCCTATTATGGAGAGACGAAGAACCCATGGAATTTAAAACATGTGCCAGGCGGTTCTTCGGGCGGTTCCTGTGCGGCGGTGGCGGCAGAAGAATGCTTCTATGCCCTGGGTTCGGATACAGGCGGTTCTATCCGTCAGCCCAGTGCTTTTTGTGGGGTGACGGGGATGAAGCCGACCTATGGGACGGTATCCCGGTACGGATTGATTGCTTATGGCTCTTCGTTGGATCAGATTGGACCGATTGCCAGAGATGTGACGGACTGTGCAGTAATTCTTGAAACGATTGCCTCTCATGATAAAAAAGACAGTACATCCATTGCAAGAGAAACCTACGATTTTACCAGCGCCCTGACCGAGGATGTGAAGGGAATGAAGATTGGTATCCCCAGAGATTATTTTGGAGAAGGACTGGACAGCGAAGTGAGGGATGCAATTTATGCGGCGGCAAAAGTACTGGAAGCAAAAGGAGCTATTGTGGAAGAGTTCGACTTGAGTCTGGTACAGTATGCGATTCCGGCTTATTATGTGATTGCCTCCGCAGAAGCAAGTTCCAACTTATCCCGCTTTGATGGGGTAAAATATGGCTATCGCACGGAAGAGTATGAGGGACTTCACAATATGTATAAGAAATCCCGTTCTGAAGGATTTGGTGAAGAAGTAAAACGAAGAATCATGCTGGGTTCTTTTGTTTTAAGTTCCGGTTATTACGATGCTTACTATTTGAAAGCACTGCGCACAAAGGCTTTGATTAAGCAGGCGTTTGACAAAGCATTTGCAGAATATGACGTCATACTGGCGCCGGCATCGCCCACAACTGCGCCGGAACTTGGCAAGAGCTTAAGCGATCCGTTGAAAATGTATCTGGGAGATATTTATACGGTATCTGTCAATCTGGCAGGGCTGCCGGGAATCAGCATTCCGGTAGGAACGGATTCCAAAGGGCTTCCGATTGGAATGCAGATTATTGGAGACTGCTTTGCGGAAAAGAAAATTATCCGGGCGGCATATTCTTTTGAGAAAAGCAGAACCTATGAAAGGCCGGGGCTTGTGAAGGCGTGCAGTGAGGACAGACAGCAGAAAGGAGACAGATAATTATGGCAAAACAGTACGAGACGGTGATTGGTCTGGAGGTTCATGTGGAGCTTGCGACAAAGACAAAAATATTCTGCTCCTGCAGCACGGAGTTTGGAGGCGCGCCAAATACCCATACCTGCCCGGTGTGTACAGGTATGCCGGGTTCGCTTCCGGTATTAAACAAACAGGTAGTTGAGTATGCAGCGGCTATCGGGCTTGCGACCAACTGTGAGATAACAAAGGTATGTAAATTTGACCGGAAGAATTATTTTTATCCTGATAATCCGCAGAATTATCAGATTTCCCAGCTCTATCTTCCGATTGCCAGAAATGGCTATGTGGAGATTGAAGTAGGGGATATGAAAAAGAAGGTTCGTATCCATGAGATGCATATGGAAGAGGACGCCGGGAAATTGGTTCATGATGAGTGGGATGATACATCGCTGGTGGATTATAACCGAAGCGGCGTCCCATTGGTGGAAATTGTGTCTGAGCCGGATATGCGTTCTGCCGATGAGGTTATTGCGTATCTGGAGAAGCTTCGCATGATTATTCAGTATCTTGGAGCGTCGGATTGTAAGCTTCAGGAAGGCTCCATGAGAGCAGATGTCAACTTATCCGTAAGGGAAGTTGGCTCTGAGAAGTTCGGAACCAGGACGGAGATGAAGAACCTAAATTCTTTTAAAGCGATTGCACGGGCAATTGAGGGAGAGCGCCAGCGTCAGATTGACCTTTTGGAAGCCGGAAGGAGCGTTGTACAGGAGACCAGACGGTGGGATGATAATAAAGAATCTTCTCATGCAATGCGGTCGAAAGAGGATGCACAGGATTACCGTTATTTCCCGGAACCGGATTTGGTACCGATTGTAATCAGCGACGAATGGATTGCCGAGATTCGGGCAAGGCAGCCGGAGCTGCGCACAGAGAAGCTGGAACGCTATAAGAAGGAATTTGATATTCCGCAGTATGATGCCGAGATTATTACGGGAACGAAGAAGCTGGCGGATATCTTTGAAGCTACGACGGCTATCTGCAAGAAGCCCAAGAAAGTATCCAATTGGCTGATGGTAGAGACGCTTCGGCTTCTGAAGGAACATGACATGGAAGCAGAAGATATCCGGTTTTCCCCGGAGAATCTTGCTAAGTTGATTGAACTTGCAGATGCGGGAACGATTAACAGTTCTGTGGCGAAGGAAGTTTTTGAGAAGATTTTTACAGAAGATGTAGATCCGGAGCAATACGTGGAAGAGAAGGGCTTGAAGACCGTTAATGATACGGGAGCGCTTCAGGCTGTCGTAGAGAAGATTATTGCAGATAATCCGCAGGCAGCAGCCGATTATAGAGGCGGAAAGGAAAAAGCTTTGGGAGCTTTGGTGGGACAGACCATGAAGGCTATGAAAGGGAAAGCAAATCCGGGAATGGTGAATCAGATGCTGAGAGAGCTGCTAAGTAAATAGAGATGTGATGCATAGACAAGAAGGACGCCGGGAGGCGTCCTTCTTGCGTTGGGTTTATATTTTATAGAAGGTTTATTCTTTGTGTGAAAGAATCTTATCAATACTTACCAGCTTAACACTGAGTACGAAAATCTGCGTTGCCACAGCAAGCTCTTCTTCCGTAGGATAGGAAGGGGCGATACGGATATTGCTGTCCTTTGGATCCTTTCCATAAGGGAAGGTAGCTCCTGCATTTGTCATAATAAGGCCGGCTTCTTTTGCCTTAGCCACAATTTTCTTTGCACATCCTTCCATAGAATCGAAGGAAATGAAATAACCGCCACGCGGTGAGAGCCAGGAACCGATTCCCAGGCCGCCTAATTCTCTTTCCAGTGTGTTCAGAACGGTATCAAACTTTGGCCGCATAATATCTGCATGTCTTTTCATATGCTTTACCATTCCATGGATGTCTCCGAAGTATCTTGCGTGCCGCAGTTGATTCACCTTGTCGTGTCCGATGGTCTGAATCTTCATCTGCTTGCGGATGTCTTCCAGGTTAGCATCAGAAGCAGCGATAGCAGCAATTCCTGATCCGGGGAAACTGATCTTGGAAGTAGAAGAGAACTTGTAAACCATGTCAGGGTGTCCTTCCTTTTTACATTCCATAAGAATCTCAATCAGGTAGTCCTGTTTGTCTTCATATAAATGGTGGATGCCGTAAGCATTATCCCAGAAGATACGGAAATCCTCTGCCGCCGGATTCAGCTTGGCAAAACGGTGTACGGTTTCATCGGAATAGGTAATCCCCTGGGGATTTGAATATTTCGGTACACACCAGATTCCCTTAATTGCCGGGTCGCTTTCTACCAGCTTTTCTACCATATCCATATCCGGTCCGGTGGGTGTCATCGGGACATTAATCATTTCAATCCCAAAATATTCTGTAATTGCAAAATGTCTGTCATAACCGGGAACCGGACACAGGAATTTTACTTTATCTAATTTGCACCAGGGCGTGCTTCCCATAACGCCGTGAGTCATGGAACGTGCAATGGTGTCATACATTACGTTCAGGCTGGAATTCCCAAAGATGACGATATTATCCTTCGGAACCTCCATCATATCGGCGAGGAGCTGCTTCGCTTCCTTGATACCGTCAAGAACTCCGTAATTACGGCAGTCAACGCCTTCTTCACAGACAAGGTCAGAGTCACTGTTCAGAACATCCATCATTTCCATAGAAAGATTCAACTGTTCTGTAGAAGGCTTCCCTCTTGACATGTCAAGTTTCAGCCCTTTTGCTTTCACTTCTTCAAATTGTGCTTCTAAGCCAGATTTTAATGATAATAATTCTTCTTTTGATAATTCTTCGTATGTTGCCACTTTCGTATCCTCCATCCTGCTATTCCTCAATGTTACCATTGTACCATAAATTGAAAATGCGTCAATTGTTTCCTGCAAAAAAACGGAAGAAAAACAAAGATTTCGTTATGTTTTACAAGCGTTTTGAAATTTTAAAAGAGTTTTTATTCATTTCTTCTTTTCAAAATCGGTCAATGGAATTAAAATAAGATTGATCGAATCAATTAACGGAGGTTGCTGAATTTTTGGAAGAGTATTTGTCTTCGGAAGCAATTTGGTGATATGTCAAGAGGAAAATGAAAAAGATTTTTTTGGAAAAGGGTAACCTTAATAGACCTACGGTCTAAAAGAAACGTAAGTT
>NZ_JAOQJU010000033.1:0-40612 GCF_025567385.1 Dorea acetigenes | reverse complement strand
CATTGCTTTTTTATTTGCAAAAGTGATGAATGCCTTGAAAATATAAGGTTTTAAAGAAAAATAGGACTGTAAAACTTTACAGTACCTAAATAAAAACGGAGGATTTATCATGAAAATAAGAACCGACTTTGTTACGAATTCAAGCAGCAGCAGTTTTATCATTGCCAGAAAACCCAAAATGAATGACAAGCAAAAAGATGCGATACTTCGTTTTGTGGAAAAGGAACTTCTTGGTAAGAAAATTCTTGGACCAGACAGCACGGAGGAAGAAATTAATAAGATTTTTGAGGAAGAGTGGGAATTTCATGGTAAAGATACACAGGAAAAAGTCAGAGCAGCATTAAAGGCCGGAAAGGTTGTCTATAGCGATTGGGTATCCTTTGAGGAGACAGAATATTATTATGCTGACTTGTTTGAAGAAGTATGGAGAATCATGGAAGAAAACGGAGATGGAGATTTTGAAGGTATTGAAACGGATCTAAGCTATTAAGGGAAACCAGTTATGAAAATTCGAAAAGAAGCTGATTTTATCTCCTGCTTTGATGAGAAGACGGGCAGGTATTTTAGGACAGGGATTCTTGTGAATGGTAAAGAATCTGGAAAAGATCCATTTATGGCATCGTTCCCGGAACTTTTGGACGTCGGTATAATGGGACATTGCATTCACGGAAAGACAGGGCTTTGTTTAAAAGCAGGCGTAGAGTGTTATCAGGATGGTTTGCATGCAAGTCATGCGAATATGTCAGTCGAAGATTTCAAAAGCATTTTGGAGCAATGCAGAGGCAATACCTTCCAGATTGCGCTAGGAGGCTGCGGGGATCCTGACCAACATGAAAATTTTGAAAAAATACTTAAACTTTGTCGTGATTTTCAAATTGTTGTCAATTTTACAACATCAGGATTTGGCATGACGCCAGAATTGGCAGACTTGTGTAAGCACTATTGCGGAGCTGTAGCTGTTAGCTGGTACAGAAGTAAATATACGATGCGTGCTTTGGAGATGCTTCTGGACGCAGGTGTGAAGACGAATATACATTATGTGCTTAGCAGGGATACAGTTGCTGAAGCTGTAGAACGGCTAAAGCTGAAAAAATTTCCGGAGGGGATCAATGCAGTTGTATTTTTGCTTCATAAGCCTGTAGGGTTAGGAACCAGAGAAAAGATAGTCAGTATTGCTGATTCTACGATGAAAGAACTGTTATCCTATGTGAACAGCGATGAAATGACCTATAAAATAGGATTTGATTCATGCACGGTCCCAGCATTGCTGAATTATTCGGAAGGAATAAATATAGATAGCCTGGATACGTGTGAAGGCGGTCGTTGGTCGGCTTATATAACTTCGGATATGAAGATGCTTCCTTGCAGTTTTGATAATCAGGAACAGAGATGGGCTGTGGATTTGAGAAAGCATAGTATTAAAGAGGCATGGGAAAGTAAAGCGTTTGATGAGTTTAGAACCTATTTCAAAAACGCCTGTCCGTCATGCAAGAATCAATATCTCTGCAAGGGTGGATGTCCGATTTGCCCGGAAATCGTTTTATGTACGTCAAAAGACAGGTCATTAATATAGAATGAACTCTCGGATTGCCAGTTGCTCAGTTGATTCGACTGGCTTTTACCCGCAGGGCACAGGCGACGGTAGGTTAAGGTAGCCAAAAGTAGTGTTATATATGAAAAAAGAAAAGCATATGGTAGGATAAAGCAGTCTGAACAGAAGGAAGCTGTCTTATGAAAATGCTGTTATTCGTGTCAGATTTTATTATACCAATGGTAATCTTTGGAATCGTATGCTATGGAATCCTGATGAAAGTAGAAGTCTACGATGTCTTTATAAAAGGAGCCAGGAACGGGTTCTTCACGGTGATTAAGATTATGCCCACGTTAATTGCGCTTATGATTGCCGTGGGGATTTTAAGGGCATCAGGATTCCTGGATATGCTTTCAGCGCTGATTGGGAGATTTACGGATTACATCGGATTCCCCGGCGAGCTGGTGCCGCTTACGGTGGTAAAGATGTTTTCCTCATCCGCCGCCACAGGGCTTCTGCTGGATTTATACAAAGAATATGGGACAGATTCTTATATCGGCAGGATTGCATCTATCAGCATGGCATGTACCGAAACTATTTTTTACACGATGAGTGTGTACTTTATGACAGCGAAAATCTCAAAAACCCGGTATACCCTGCCAGGGGCGTTGTTAGCCACCCTCGCCGGGCTTGTGGCAAGCGTGTTAATTTAGGACGTAGTAAAGTGTCGCTTTACTACGTCCTAAATTAACATTTACCCTGTACCGAAATGAAATTGTTTGCTTTTGCTTTGGGAAATATGCAATAATAATTAGGGAAATATATGATTTGAGAGCGTAAGAAGGGGGCGCGGAAAGATGAATTATACCTATATTTTAAAATGCAAGGACGGAACACTCTATACGGGATGGACGAATGATCTGGATAAACGTGTGAAGGCGCATAACGAAGGGCGGGGCGCCAAATATACGCGCAGCAGGACGCCGGTGGAGCTGGTATATTATGAGACTTTTGAGACGAAGGAGGAGGCGCAGAGACGGGAGTATGCGATAAAAAAGATGACAAGGAGACAAAAGGAAATAATAATTGCGCAGGCAGTAAAATGAAACATTACTGCCTGCGCATTTATTTTTAGAGAAGATAACCATGAAGCACGGCACTTCATGACGGACTTGTCCGCTTTGTTCTGCCTTATACATTTGTCAATTTTTTCTGACCGCAAATCCGACCACAAACTGCAAGATTTTCCAACCGTTCCATCTGGCGGCGTTTTACATTCATGGAAGGATGTACATAGCGCTGAAGGGTAGTAGATACATTAGCGTGTCCCAGTATCTCGGATAAGGATTTGAGATCAAATTCCTGCTCCATACATCTTGTGGCAAATGTATGGCGCAATGCATGATAGTTGTATTCTGATAAATTACATTTGCTTAAAATCCTCTTATATTTCCTGTAGTATCCCCGCGGTTCGAGCCAGGCTTCGCTGTCAGTTAAAATGTAGTAGGAATCTTTCCTCTGATAAGGAGTAAGAAAATTAACAAGAAATGCAGGAAGAGGAATGCTGCGGACAGAGCATTCTGTCTTTGGACGGTCAATAAGAATCTTTGTTTTATGTGCCGCACCGTGAGTTTTGTCCTGGATGCGCATAATCGTGCGCCTGATATATAAAATATTGTTTTCGAAATTAAAATCACCCCACTTAAGAGCGCAGACTTCACCAATGCGAAGCCCCGTGTATAAACTGAGAATGATTCCGATACCGGCAGGTTCAAAATGGGTAAAGATATATTGCTCCAGCTTTTCCTGCTCCTCCACAGAAAGAACCTGTATTTGCGGAAGGGTCTGCCGGGGTTTTTTAATAATGATATGATTGGGACAAGGGTAATTTCTTTCAGCTGCAAATGTCAATGCCAGTTTTAGAATGGACAAAAGATCGGCAACTGTTTTTGGGGATAATGCGCTGCCGTCGGATAGATTTCCGCCGTTTAATTTACCGGCAGTAAAACAAGAAATGTCCTCTGTTGTCAGATTAGACAGAAGAATGTCCCCTAATTCAGAATTAATATGTTTCTGAACCAGGAAACTGTATTTAGCATACGTAGATTCTTTGACAGTGGGCTGTATGGATAACAGCCATTCATTGAGTAATTGACTAACTTTCATCTTATGGCTCCTTTCTGTAAAATATAATGGCATGATTAGTATAATAATGAAAAAAATGATAAAATGGAAAAATTCATAGTAAAAAACGAATAAAACCGCGCATATTACGATAGTTGCATTGATTTTTAAGATTTAAAAGAGTATAGTTTTATTAGATTATTGCATTCCCTGTAATCCGTCATGAAGTGCCGTGCTTCATGGTTATTTTGCGGAAAAGGAGGAGTAAATAATTCAGGTATAAGGGAAAATATTAAGAAAGGAAATCAAAGAAATGAGACAAAAAAAGAAACTGAAAAAAGCTCTGTCGCTTCTGTTGACAGCCGCTATGGTCTTGTCTTTGAATGTTCCGGTATTTGCGGACGAAGCAGATGACGGGAATGGAGAGGATAATGCAACGAATTCGGTACAAGTCTTAGATGCGACAGACGGCGAGGATGTACAGGCAATTGATAATGTGCCGGAAAATGAGGGCGTGAAGGTTGCGAAGATTGGAGATACGGCGTATGCGACTCTGCAAGAAGCAATGGCAGAAGCCGTGTCTGGCAATACGGTTTCTCTGGTCGGTGAGGCTATTGAGAACGAAACGGTTGTTGTCAAAGATGGTATAACTCTGGAGATTGCAGCTGGCGCCAGTCTGAATGGACAAGTCGAAGTCCAGGAGGGCGGTAAGTTGATTGTGAACGGTGCGATTACTTATGATTCGCAAGGGTCTGCAATCATTAGCCGAGGAACAGTCCAAATAGGAGAAGGTGCAGCGGTAACTGCGAAGGATTCCGATAACAATGGGGCGGTTTACATCATAAAAGGAAGCTTTGAGATGAGTGGCGGAACCATTACTTCGGAAAAGAAGTCGACCAATTATGGGCGAGGTCTTGGATTCAACAATAATGCAGATGCTTCAGGAAGCATAACCGGCGGTACTATTAATGCAGTTGATATTGCACTGCTTATCCGCAGTGGTGGCTTGAACAGTGATTTTTCAATTCAGAATGTTATGTTGAATTGTTCTTCTGGAACCAATGTGATTAATGGTACATATCTTTCCAATATTGCCGAGGGTTCATCCGTATATCAAGATGGGAAAACATGGACAATCGGATCGGGTGCAACGAGCAGTGTAAAAACGGAAGATAATGTCTATTATCCGACAGTCGCTGCTGCCTTAAAGGCAGGTACGACAGTAGAAGTGCTGGGAGCGATGACAGAAAATGTAACGGTTCCGGAGGGAAAAACGCTGACGGTTAACGAAGGTGCTGCGATTGCAGGGAGAGTTACCAATAATGGAACATTAGTCGTAAATGGCGCTATAAGTGGAAATGTTGTAAATAATGGTTCTATGGAAGTGAAAGGCATAGTTTCAGCTGTGTCCGGAAATGCGATTACCAGTAGTGGCAAGCTTATAATGAATGAAGGAAGCACGGTGAGCGCTACTAACATTTCTAACGGGGCTGTGAGATTAACCGGCGGAACATTTACGATGAATGGCGGGACGATTGACGGAGCAACTGAGTCTATAAGCAGTAGCCGTGGATTGTATATTCCAGCAGATGCAGGCGTAGATGCAGTGATTTATGACGGTGAAATTTATGGTACGAATTATGCAGTTGTAAATTACGAGGGCAATACCTTAAGATTGGAAGGCGGCACGTTTAAATCTGACGATTATGGAAATACCAAGATGTTCTATCGCTTTGAGGATGTTAAGATTATTGAAGGAAAGAGTTATCAGAGCAGCTCGACAGAAGAATTTTATACGTTGGCGATTGTTTCTGCTGTTGCAAAAGCATCTAACGCTGGCGAAGTATCTTCTTACTATGCAACTTTGAATGACGCACTGAAATCCGGAATGCCTTCTGTTGAACTTCTTACAAATATAGAAGAAGATGTTGTAATTCCGGAGGGTGTGACGCTGACGGTTAAGGATGGCATAAAAATCAATGGAAAAGTTACGGTTCACGGAACTTTAAATATGACAGGCGGAACGATTGAAAAAGTGAATGCCGGAGCAAATGGTGTTGTATATGTTACTGGAACAGGAACATTGAACATGAGCGGAGGAGAGATTCTCGGAATGACTCAGGGACCGCTTACGAATGATTATTTTCGTGGCGTGACTTTGGATGCTGACGCTACAGCGAATATTTCCGGTGGAAGCATCTGTGGTTATCAGTATGCAATTGTATTTCGTGAAGGCGCTAATGTGAAAGTTTCCGGTGGTACATTTACAAATGATACAATAAGAAACGAGTCCGTTATCTATAACTGGAAGGATACCTATTTAGCTGCCGGTGTGGCATTGGAGAAGGTAACGGCTCATAAATGGCAGGTGGGTGATTTTTCTGCATCTGTAACAAATGCAACGGGAGATGAGACCTACTATGCATCTCTGGAAGAGGCTGTTGCGGCGGCAAGTGATGATGCAACTGTAACACTGAAGAAGAATGTAGAAGTCAGCTCAATTGTAATTGCAAAACCGATGACACTGGATTTCGCAGGGTATACAGTTACGAAAAACGTGAAAGACGAAGAAGGAACGGTATCCTATGCGCTGGGAATTACGGCAGATGTAACGCTGAAGGATGGAACGATTACATGTGATGCTACGACCTATGGTGCTGGGGAAACGCGGTATGCAGTAGTTCCCATTCTTATTGATGGAACAGAGACGGATGTGGTTCTGAATGGAATTACAGTAGAAAAGAGTTACAATGGAATCCAGGTGAACGCAGGGAATACTGTTACTTTGGATAACAATAGTGCTGTAACAGGAGAGAATTTTGGAATCCGAAGCCTGGGTCAGGTGACTATGAACAGTGGAACGGTGACAGGTGGTGAGATTGGAATTCTTGTGACCGGAACAAGTGGTAACCTTACTATGGTCGGCGGAGAAGTTATTTCAAATACGGAAGAAAGTGTAGGCGTACAGGTTCAGTTGGGAGCTAATATGTCTATGACCGGTGGTAAAGTAAACGCGGATGCTGCAAAATCTACAGGAATAATTGTTATTGATGCAAATAGTGGAGAGAAAACAAGCGCACAAATCAAAGGAGATAGCGAGGTATATGGTTCTGGCACCGGAATCTGTATTGCTGGAAACTGCAGTTATGGTAATGATGCGCCTTATCCTGCAGAAGTTACCGTTTCAGGCAATGCAAGAGTGTATGGTAAAATATTAGAGGATGAAGTGGGCGGTACTGGTATCTATATTGTCGGAAACGGAGCTGTTTTAAATGTACAGGAAAACTGTACCGTTGAAGGAAGCTGGTTTGCTATTTCCGGAAATGGAAGTTATGGCGGACAGACGGATAATGGGCAGACAGTGATTAATATCAGCGGAGGAACTGTTGATGGACATGGTTCTACTGCAATTTATCAGCCGCAGTATGGTAAGCTGAATGTGACCGGAGGAACTATTAAAGGAATAACGGGAATTGAAATCCGTGCAGGTGAGTTAGACGTATCTGGAGGCGAGATTACTGGTACTGCAGAGCGGACGGAAACAAAGCCAAACGGCAATGGTACAACAACAATTGGCGCTGCTGTGGCAGTGGCACAGCATAACACAAAGCGTGATATAACGGTAACGATTTCCGGCGGAACATTGACGGGATGTACAGCATTGTGTGAGAAAAATACACAGAAGAATGGAACGGCAGATGTTGAAAAAATTAAGATGACTGTAGACGGCGGTACCTTTATTACTACAAATAAGGATGAGGATGCAGAAGCTATTGTAAGCGAAGATTGCAGTAACTTTGTAAATGGCGGAAAATTTTCCGCACCGGTTTCTTACAAGTATTGCCAAGAAGGGCTTGCTTCAGCGGAAGTCGATGGTGAGTCTGGCATGTGGACGGTAACGGCTCTGAAAGAGGGACAGTATGACATCTCTGCATATCGCAGTGAGGAGACATACACTTATCCAACGAATGAAAATGGGGATCTCTTTGCCGGATGGTTTGAAGATGCTGAGCTTACGGAGCAGTTGACAGATTCCAGCGTTACTACCGGAAGATATTATGCGAAGTTTGTGGATAAGAGAGTTTTGGAGGTGAGATACCAGCGCGCTTCCTATAATAAAGATGGAAGTATGGTTTATAACATTCGTATGTATTCAGCGTTGGATTCATTAGATTACTCTTTAGCAGGATTTATTATAAACAATGGAAGCAACGAGTGGAATGAGCCTATTAAGAAGGTATATACCTCTTACAATGGAATTAAGCCGACACAGATTGGAGGAGATCAAGCGAAATATCTGTTTGTGTACACGCTTGAAAATGTATCGCCTGGTACAACGCTGACAATTACTCCATATTGGACAACGATGGATGGTACAACTGTTATGGGTACTACAGCGACGATACAAGTTCCTTAATAGCAGATGCAGAGATTCATAGAATGGCTGTTTAAGGTGGAGGTGAATGCAAAATGAACAAGAAAGACTATATAACCCCAGAGATGGAAGTTGTTATGTTTAATGTAGAGGATATTATGAAGACCAGTGGACTGGGTAACGGAGGAGATGTGAATACTGACGATGGAAGCGATTATGGTGAGATTATAAATCCTAATGGAAGTTTCTGATTTCATAATTTAATATTCCATTACAAAGCCTGGGAGCAGGGATACCTGCTCCCAGTTTTAAATAGTTTGAAAGGGGTAACGGCGTTTTATGAAAAAGAAAAAGATTTTAATTATAATGGTTGCGGTAATTGCAGTATTGGCAATTGTCATAGCTTTTGCTTTAAATCGGAAGTCGGACACATCGCCGCAGGCAGATACGGATTCTACAAAAGAGGTATCAACAACAGAAGAGGCGGAAGATTCCGAGGAAGGTCAGGATCAGGCAACGGCATCCGACGGAACGCCGGAACCGTCGCAGGAAATGGAAGTAGTGGATGAGAGCGTACCGGCAGATTCAGGCAGTTATGGTGAATTGTTTGGAGATGAGGATGGAAGTTCCGGAGAAGGAGCTTCAGAAGATGAATTGGATTGGTCGGAATTGCAAGAATAGAGAAAAAACGGCGGAGAAATACTCTGCCGTTTTCTGCAATATAGGGCATTTAAGACGGATTTGCCCGCTTTATCACGGCGTAAGAAATCCGGCATCGTTCATTTTGCTAATCAGGTTCTTTACATCTATAGCCGCCTGCTCTCGGCTGATATCATAATCAGAAGTAAGCTTGTCAACAATTTCATTTTCGGATAAACCGTCCTGCAGTCCAAGCCAGATGTCACGGCCTGTGTCATTTAGGGTCACCATTCCGTGAAAAGATTTGCTTGCCTCGCCGGTAGCGATTACCATTGCCTGCCCGGCAATTTCCCGAAGTACGAATCCCTTTTTTATTCTCATGAGTAGTCTCCTCCCGTGCGTTTTCTTTCATTATACGGTTAATTGGGGACGTAGTAAAGTGTCACTTTACTACGTCCCCAATTAACTTTTGCCCTGTACCTAACTGGCTTTTGCCCTGTACCTTACAGTACAAATACATACATTACAACGAAATGGCAGGCGCTGCCGCCCATAACGAACAGGTGGAAGATTTCGTGGCTTCCGAAGTTCTTATGTCTGTTGTTGAAGATGGGCAGCTTCAGTGCGTAGATTATGCCTCCGATGGTGTAAATGATTCCTCCGGCGAGAAGCCAGCCGAATGCCGCCGGGGACATGGAGTTTAAAATCTGGGTGAATGCCAGGACGCAAGTCCAGCCCATGCCGATATATAATACGGAAGACACCCATTTGGGGCAGTATACCCAGAATGCTTTTATCAGAATTCCTACCAACGCGATTCCCCAGACGATGCTAAGAAGAATGGCACCTGTCTTTCCGCCGAGAACCAGAAGGCATATAGGTGTATAGCTTCCGGCTATCAGGATAAAGATCATCATATGGTCTAATTTTTTCAAAATGGTATTAATCTTATACGAGCGGTCGAATGTGTGGTAACTGGTGCTTGCCGCATATAATAAGATCAGGCTCACTGCATAAACTGCAATGGAGATGATATAAATCCTGCCCGGTTCATGCGCTGCCTTTATTAACAGTGGGACAGCGGCAAAAATTGCCATCATCATGCCGATGAAATGGGTGATTGCGCTTCCCGGATCCTTGATGTGTGTTTTGATTGTCTGTGCCATAATATCACTCCTAGAAATTAAAAATATATAATGTAGTTTTTAAAACTACGTGTTGCATATAAGTATATTATATCCGGTAATATAAAAAATGCAACCCCGTTTTCAAAAAATTAAGTTGGTAAATAAAACTGGACTGGTTAAAATGCGTATAACTGGCTGTTTTTCATGAACCAGAATGATGATATGATTGATAAAATCAGGAAAGAGAAGGAGTCGATGAATTATGATGCAAACGAAAGTAGCACAGGATGAAAAAGTAAAGACAATGGTAATTACAGCAATATTTGCGGCGATTACTTTTTTAGGAATACAGGCATTCCGGATTCCCTTGCCGGCGGCAGTCGGGACGCCGTTTGTCCATTTCGGACATATTTTTGTTGTGATGGGCGTGCTGCTGCAGGGAGGAAGAAGAGGAGCGGTGTCAGGAACCATAGGGTTGGTGCTGTTTGATATTTTGAATGGTTATATGCAGGATGTCCCGCAGGTATTTCTTGAAACAATCATAAAGTGTTTGCTTGTGGGAATGATTTTTGCTATCCTTAAGAAAAAGGCAGAGGGAGACAGCAGAAAGGAATATACAGCGGCGGTAGTGTGTGCGTTTATTTACGGATGCATGAATGTTGTCATAGAATTTGTTATGGGAATCGTAGAGATGATGATTCTGGGAAGCGGATTCGCAGCGGCAGCGGCAGGGTCTTTGGCGTCGATTCCGGCAACTGTAATTAATGCGGTCTTTATGATTGCGGCAATTGCGGTGCTTTACAAACCGGTTCATAAGCTGTATCTGCGGGCGGTGTAGTCTTCGGATCTGTTTTGGCGGATAGGAGAGCGTGGATGGACTGGATTTTAGATTTTGACGCAGGGATACTGCTGTTTATACAAGAATATATACGTCAGGATTTTCTGACACCTTTGGTAAAGTTTATTACACACCTGGGGGATGCCGGATGGTTTTGGATTGCATTGTCTGTAGTGCTTCTGTTTTTTAAAAAGACAAGGCGGGCGGGGATTACGGCTCTCTTAGCGCTGCTGATTGGCGCGTTGATTACGAATGTGGCGCTTAAGAACCTGGTTGCCAGAATCCGGCCTTATGAAGTGATAGAAGACTTGCATCTGCTGATTGAGAAGCAGAGTGATTATTCCTTCCCTTCGGGGCATACATGCGCCTCCTTCGCGGCGGGGCTTGTCTATCTGAAGATGCTTCCCCGCAGATACGGGGTGGCTGCCATTCTATTAGCGGTGTTGATAGCCTTTTCCAGGCTGTATGTGGGAGTGCATTATCCGACGGACATCCTTGGTGGGATTCTTGTTGGAAGCTTTGCCGCCTGGGCGGCGTACCGGCTGAGCGAGAGGATTGGGAAGAAATATTATAACGCTAAGTAATTAAACAGCATGGCTTGTAAACCTCAAACTGGTATGGTATGTTATAAATAGCAGAAGAATACTCTGCTGATGATACAGCATATCAAAAAGGTGGTGAATCCTTTGGGAGTAAAAGATACAGTAACAACAAAATACATGAGACAGAATGAAATCTTTGCCGATGCCTTTAATTATTTTGTATATGGCGGAGAGCAGGTTATCAATCCGGAAAGCCTGGAGGAACTTGATACCCGTGAGATAGATGTTCCCTATGGTGGAGAAAAGGGTGCGAAACAGCCAGTGCAGAAAACCAGGGATGTTATTAAATCGGTCATTGCGATGATGGATAAACGCACTGCATATCTGCTTCTGGCAATCGAGAACCAGTCCAATATTCATTATGCGATGCCGGTAAAAAATATGGTTTATGACGCACTCCAGTACGCAAAACAAGTGGAGGAAGCGGCAGCTTCCCATAAATTGTCCGGTGATTATAAAGGTGTTGACAGCGATGAATACCTGTCTGGCTTTATGAAAGCGGATCATTTGCTACCGGTAGTAACATTGGTCATATATTTTGCTTCCAAAGAATGGGATGGTCCATTATCTATTCATGAGATGTTTGCGGGGCAGGATGCAAGGGTTTTAGCCTTTGTGCCGGACTACAAAATAAATTTGATAGCCCCGGCTGCTATAGAGGACAGTGAATTTGAGAAATTCCAAACAACATTAAAAGAGGTGCTGTCCTTTATTAAGTATTCTGGCAATGCGGATAAACTGCAGGAAGTGATAGGTATAGATGAAAAATTCAGACATTTGGGTAGAAATGAAGTTGATGTACTTAATGCCTGTGTAAATGCTAATTTGACAATGAAGAAAGGTGAGGAGGTGCTTGATGTGTGTCAGGCTATTCAGACAATCGCTGACAGAGCAGCGGAACAAAAAAGAATGGATACTCTGTTAGATAACGTAAAAAAACTTATGGAAAGAATGGGATGGTCTGCGGAGCAATCCATGGATGTGTTGAGTATTCCTGAAAGTGACCGAAATTCACTTGCGCAAAGGCTCAAATAAAATGAAAAGCTGAACAGTAAGATAGATGAACCGCTCCCTGTCAAGTAGACAGTGGAAAAAATAAAAATTTTAGCTGCCAACCACATTTTTGTGGTTGGCAGTATTCTTATGCCGCACATGTTAAATGTTTTCTATATTCTATTGGCGTTATACGGTTTAGACGTTTTTGATACTGGTGATTATTGTAGTATTCTATGTAATCACATACTGCTTCTTTTAATTCATCGTAGGTATGAAATATTTCTTTAGATAATACATTTCGGATTTCAGCATCCCCCAGAACGCTTCCATTGGACCATTATCTATGCATCGGGATACTCTTGACATGCTTTGCGTCATTCCTATTTGAACTTCCAATAACAAAAGAAACGATGCTTTTATCTGCCAAATCCAAAATGGCGCTCAGGTATGCTTTCCCATTGATTCCATATTTTTTCTGGATTTCCCTTAACGTCCCTTTGCCAGAAAGATAATCGTAGACAGCGCTGCGTTTTGTTTCCGCCGAATAGGAGCTGAGCTTTTGGGTAGTTTTAGTCCTTTAGCCCCCAAAGACTGATATATTGTTGCCCATTCGATAATCCTCGTTCCATTCGTTCCCAAGTTTCGGGCAATACTTTCTGTTGAACAGCTTCCTTCCAGATATTTTGTAACGGCAGCTAATTTCATCTCAAAAGAGTATTTTGAATGTTGTCCCATAAAATATGCTCCTCCTTATAGTGACAGTTTTATTATTTTACCTGTCTACCATAAGGGGAGCATATCAGAAAAGATATTGTTCGGCTTTTGGATTTAAGTAATAGATAATCTATATTGTCTCTATTATTCTCTTCCCCACTTCTAATAATTTTCTGCTTTCCTTTCAAAGTAAGCCTTAGGATGTGCACATACCGGGCAGACTTCCGGCGCCTCTTCGCCATAGTATATGTATCCGCAATTGCCGCACTTCCAGCCCAGAGGAGCATCGCCCTTGAAGGTCTCACCCGCGGTATAGTGTTCGAGCAATTTCTTGTAGCGTGCCTCATGAGCGGCCTCTACCTTTGCCACGCCCTCGAATTTGGCAGCCAGTTCTTCAAAACCTTCTTCGCGTGCTTCTTCTGCCATGCGTTTGTACATCTCGGTCCACTCATAATTTTCGCCTGCGGCAGCATCTTCCAGATTCTCTGCTGTATCGCCGATGCCGTGGAATTCTTTGAACCACATTTTTGCGTGTTCTTTTTCCTGCTCGGCAGTCTCAAGAAAGATGTTGGACATCTGAACGAATCCGGCCTTCTTTGCTGCGGAAGCGTAATACGTGTATTTATTGCGTGCTTCCGATTCCCCTGCAAATGCTTCCATTAAGTTTTTTTCTGTTTTGGTTCCTGCATATTTTGACATACCTTACCTCCATATCGAAATTACAAAAAGATTTTCAACTACACTACAAGTATAGCATTTGCTATGTGAAAGTGGTATCATATTTTTCGAGAATTCTATGCAACAATTCTCTTTCTTTTTGCCTCTTATATATAGAAGGAACTTTAGAGTACGTATTCTAAAAAAGGGTAGGTGTGGACCCGGGAGGGTGGACGATGAAATGTGATGCAAAGGCATTTGCCAAAATGTACGAGACAGTCTACAGAGATTTATACCGGTTTGCGCTCTGTACGATGAAGAACTCCCATGATGCGGAGGATGCGGTGAGTGAGGCGGTGATGAACGCCTATGAGCATATTGCATCTTTGCGGAGTGAAGAGTCGTTCAGGAGCTGGATATTTACCATCCTGGTAAATGTATGCAGAAAACGGCTTAAGAAACAGGCGCGGCAAACGGTGAAGGAGGATGCAGCTTTCTTTGAACGTGAAGAGGAAACAGAGCCGGGAAAGAGTCCGGAATATGAACTTTCCATGGATCTTAAGAAGGCATTTTCCGTATTGTCGGAGGAAGAGCGGGCAGTGATCGGACTGTCGGTATTCAGCGGTTATCGGAGCGAAGAGATTGGGCGTATGCTGGGACTTAAGGACAGCACGGTGCGCTCGAAGAGGAAGAGGGCGCTTCGGAAAATGGAGATTTTGCTGAAAGATTCTTAGAAGGGAGAAGGAAGCATGGAAAACAGAGAGCGTGAGATGTTGGATGAATTAAGGGACATGGCGGAAGAGATTCAGGTTCCCGAAGGATTGACGCCGGATGCTGTAGAGAAGAAGCTTCTGGAAGTGGACGAGCGGAAGCCTGCAAGAAAGCGGCGCCGCATTTTGACAGTCGGGCTTGCGGCGGCATGCTGCCTGCTTGTATGCGGGGCTGTTTACAGGATATGGAGCCAGCAGAATGCGGGCGCCGGGGAAGGCTTCCTTTTTACAGAAGACCGGAAGACGGACGGCGTGATAGAGACGGCGGAGAGCTATAAGGAGGTTTATAAATACGCGAAGAGGTATGAGTACTATGGAGGGGGAGACGACGCTGTAGACACAGGCGCGGAAATGACTACGTCGGATAGTATGACAGAGGCGGCGGACGGAGCGTCAGAAGATACAAAAGCAAGCTCCGCAGAGTATTCGGATACAAATGTGCGCCAGGAGGGCGTGGACGAAGGGGATGTAGTGAAGACTGACGGGAGATACCTGTTTACACTGGCGGAGAACAGGAATAAGATTGCGGTGATAGATACGCAGAATGGTCTTGCAAAGGCAGGGGAAATCCGGATGGGGGAAGATGAGTATATCTGTGAGTTTTATATAAGAGATGGCAAAGCGATCGTGATTTTGAGGAAAGACTGGTATAGCGAAGCGGATATGGAGGAATTCTATTATTTCCAACATGGAAGTACGACGGTGAGGACTTATGATTTGCAGGACATTTCCCAGCCGAAACTGATCGGCGAGGTGACCCAGAGCGGAGACTATTCTTCGTCCAGAATTTCGGGAGAATATCTCTATCTGTTCAGCCAGTATTACATTTCTGAAATGGAAAAGGATATTCCGGAGACCTTTATTCCGGTAATAGCGGAGAAGACCATCCCGGAAGAGGATATTTATCTGCCGGAGGAAGATTCAGCGTGCATGTATGAGCTGGTGACGGCTATCCATCTGGAGAATCCGGGAGAAGTGGCGGACAGCAAGGCAATCCTTGGTAAGGGCGGAGAATTGTACGTGAGCGGTCAGAATATTTACTGGTATGAAACGGAATGGGAGAGCGGCTGGAGCGGCAAAGTGATGACGAATATTCGGAAGCTTTCGTATCAGGATGGGAAGATTGAGGCGGTAGCGCAGGGAGAGATTCCGGGTTACATTAACGATTCCTTTTCCATTGATGAGTATAATGGATATCTGCGGATTGTGACGACAAATGAGGATACCAATGGCGTCTATGTGCTGAATGAGAAGATGGAAACGGTGGGAACGATTGAAGGGCTTGCGCAGGATGAGAGAGTATATTCCGCCAGATTTTTCGGAGACACGGGATATTTTGTTACCTTCCGGGAGACGGATCCTCTTTTCAGCGTGGATTTATCCGACCCGCAGAATCCGCAAATTGTAGGAGAGCTTAAGATTCCGGGCTTTTCAGAATATCTGCATCCATATGGAGAGAATCAGCTGCTGGGAATCGGTATGGCGGCGGATGAAGAGACGGGAATTACGGATGGTGTGAAGCTGTCCATGTTCGACATCAGTGACAGAACGGATGTGAAAGAAAATAATGTCTTTGTTATGGAAAATGTGTACAGCACGGACGTTTTCTACAATTATAAGGCGGTAGTGATTGACAGTGAGAAGAATCTGATCGGATTTTCCGGGTACACGGAGGGAGGTGAGACATATTTCGTATTTTCCTATGATGCGGAAAATGGTTTCGTCTGCAGGCTTCAGGAGATGGTGAATGGAAACAGTTATGCAGAACCCCGGGGAGTCTATATTGGAGACGTTCTTTATATCGTCAAAGGAAATATTATCGAAGCTTATGATTTGAACAGCTATAGTAAAGTGGGAGATATCATCATATAGCGTAACAGCATCGTAGATGCGTTTTGCGAATGGCGCGGGCTGAACTGTTACTATATAGTTTCCTTCTTGCATAATGATGCAGGATGGCAGTATAATTGGGAAAGACAAGTTGTGGAGAGGAATATAGAAGATGACGATTATATTGCCGGAGAAAGTAAATACGATTATTCATACATTACAGGAGCACGGATACGAAGCTTATGCAGTCGGCGGATGTGTGCGGGATTCGGTTCTTGGGAGAGAGCCGGAAGACTGGGACATTACGACGTCGGCGCTGCCGGAAGAGACGAAGGCGTTATTTCGGCGGACCTTTGATACCGGAATTGAGCATGGCACGGTAACCGTGCTCCTGGACAAAGAAGGGTTTGAAGTAACAACCTATCGGATTGATGGGAAGTACGAAGACAGCCGTCACCCAAAGGAGGTCAAATTTACCCGGAATCTCAGGGAAGATCTCCTAAGACGGGACTTTACAATCAATGCCATGGCATACAATGACAAGGATGGGCTGATAGATATATTCGGCGGCATGGAAGACTTGAACGCCGGTGTAATCCGCTGTGTGGGGAATGCTGTGGAGCGGTTTTCGGAAGATGCTTTGCGGATTCTGCGGGGCGTACGGTTTGCAGCACAGTTGGGATTTACTATAGAAGAAGCGACAGAGGAAGGGATGAGGAAGCTTGCTCCGACGCTTCAGAATATCAGTGCGGAGCGGATTCAGGCGGAGCTTGTGAAGATGCTGGTATCTCCAAGGCCGGATATGCTGCGTACAGCATATGACCTGGGGATTACGAAGGAGTTTTTGCCGGAGTTTGACAGGCTGATGGTGACGGAGCAGGAGACGCCGCACCATATGTACAATGTGGGAGAACATACGCTTCATGCGCTTATGAATATCCGTGCGGATAAGGTTCTCAGGCTTACCATGCTTCTGCATGACATGGGGAAGCCGGATTATAAGACGGTGGATGCGGACGGGGTGGCACATTTTAAAAAGCACGCGTTGAAGAGCGAGGAGATTGCAAGGACCGTGCTGCGGCGCCTGAAATTTGACAATGATACGATCCATAAAGTGACGAAGCTGGTACTGTACCATGATTACCGGATGCCGGCCACGGCGCGGAATGTCAGGCGTGCCATGAATAAGATCGGAAAGGAGCTTTTTCCGCTGTATCTGGAAGTGCGGCGGGCGGATATGCTGGCACAGAGCGATTATCTGCGGGAAGAGAAGCTGAGAAATATTGACGAAACGGCAGAGTTATACAGGGAAATTCTGCAGAAGGGGCAGTGCGTGACATTAAAAGAGCTGGCAGTGACCGGAAGCGACTTGATTGCGGCGGGCATGAAGCCTGGAAAAGAGCTCGGCAGGATACTGGAGTATTTTCTGGAAGTGGTTATGGAAGAGCCGGACAGAAATACGAAGGAGGAACTTCTTAAGCTTCTGGAAGAGCAGAGACAGAACCTGAAATAAATAATCATAATCTCATTCCCTGCATCATACATTGAAAAGAACATGTAAGGTGCAGGGGATGTGTATGCAAGATTATGAATTAGCGATACTGGAGAAGTATCATATAAATGTGAAGAGCACCCGTAAAACAAGGGGTGCGTTTTTTTGCGATACGGATGAGGGGCTTCTTCTGCTCCGTGAAGCGGGAATGTCCGGGAAAAGAATTCCGGCTCTTTATAGACTGTGCGGACATCTGATCGAGCAGGGGTATATCCGGGTAGATCAGATGGTGGCAAATGAAGACGGAGAGTATGTCAGTACTTCAGAGGACGGAACCCGGTATATCCTGAAGCATTGGTTTTACGGACGTGAGTGTGATATACGGAGAAACGGGGAAGTGCTGGAAGCAGCGCGGAATTTGGCGAAGCTTCATCTTTTGATGCACGGCTGTATAGAAGGAGCAGAAGCGGGGGAGCCTTATCTGAGGGAAGAATATCTGCGTCATAACCGGGAGCTTCGCAAGGTGCGGAAATTTATGCGGGCGCAGTCACCGAAGGGAGAGTTTGAGCTGGCATTCCTGGAATGCTTTGACGCGATGTATGGATGGGCGGAGGCGGCGCTTACCTGCCTGGAAGATTTTGATTATAAAGGCTTGTACCGGGAGAGCATGGAGAAGAACAGCCTGATACATGGAGATTATAACTATCACAATATCCTGATGACTCCGGAAGGAATCGCGGTTACGAATTTTGACAGATTCCGGGGAGATGTGCAGGCGGAGGATCTCTATTATTTTCTCAGAAAGGCGATGGAGAAACATGGCTGGGATAAGAAGCTGGGAGACCATATCCTGAATGTGTATGGAGCAGTCCGCCCCATATCCGGGGAAGAGATGGAATATCTGAAGGTCAGATTTGTCTATCCGGAGAAATTCTGGAAGATAGCAGACTCCTATTATCGTTCGAATAAAGCGTGGATTTCTGTAAAAAGTGTAGAAAAGTTAAAAGTGGCGATGATGCAGACGGAAGAAAAGAAGGATTTCCTGGAAAATATTTTCTCATTCCGTCTGTAGGCAGGAGGCGGGAAGCTCTGCGCTCCGGAATCGTTACCATTCACGGCACCCCACCAGCATGCGGAATCGTGCATAATCGGGGGTTTTGTCTTGACAAACATAGGGAAAGAAGGTATAACTGTACTTAAGGGCGCCAATTGAGAATGCCGGATTTACGGAAGGCATCCTGAATCATTATATTTTATAGAAGTTGGGATTATATATCGAACAGGAGGAGGAAATAGTTCATGAACAAAACAGAATTAATAGCAGCAGTTGCTGAACAGGCAGAGTTATCTAAGAAGGATTCTGAAAAAGCTTTAAAGGCATTTGTTGACGTTGTAACAGAAGAATTAAAAAAAGGTGAGAAGATTCAGATTGTAGGTTTCGGAACTTTTGAAGTTAGTGAGAGAGCTGCAAGAGAAGGAAGGAATCCTCAGACAGGAGCTACTATGAAGATTGAGGCCTGCAAAGCGCCTAAGTTTAAAGCTGGTAAGGCTTTAAAGGATGCTGTGAATGCATAATAATCCGTTTTGAGACATGTATAATAAAGCGGCATTGTGAGGATTGCTCATAATGCCGCATTTATTTTAACATAGGAAAGTGAAAACTTAAGTTCCTCAAGAATTGAGGGAGATAGGGAGTTCGAAGCGGACTTGTCCGCTTTGTTTTTTTCGGACAGGAGGATGGTATGAGACTGGATAAGTTTTTAAAGGTATCCCGCCTGATTAAGAGACGTACAGTTGCCAACGAAGCATGTGACGCGGGAAGGGTTCTGGTAAATGGTGTTGTGGCGAAAGCTTCAACGAAGGTAAAAGCGGGAGATATTATTGAGATTCAGTTCGGCACAAAGACGGTGAAAGCGGAAGTGCTGGATATTAAGGAGACAACGAAAAAAGAAGAAGCAAAAGACTTGTTTAAATACTTGTAATATTCAGGAACAGCCTTTCATAAGATTATCAAGAAAGGTTGTGATAGCGATATGGAAGAAAAACAGATTGGCAAGGCGCATAAACTGGTAATCAATAACCGGAAAACAAGTATGGTAACGGGAGTGCTGGATGTACTGTCTTTTGATTTGAATGAGATTTTGTTGGAAACGGAACAGGGAATGCTGATGGTAAAAGGTTCGGATATGCATGTCAACCGGCTGAATCTGGAGAAGGGCGAGGTGGATCTGGCGGGAAATATCGACAGCATTGCTTATTCGGATGCCCATGTGCAGGGAAAGCAGGGCGAGAGGCTTTTCTCGAAGCTGTTCAGGTAACGCTATGCCGGGGATAGAAGAAGAAGGAATGGTATTTGTACAGGCGCTTCTTGCGGGGATGATCGTGTATTGCGCGTACAACTGCATCAGGAAATTCCGGCGGATTGTCAGGCACAGGCTTTGGGTGATTGCTGTTGAGGATGTGATTTACTGGATAGGGATTTCTCTGTTTCTGACGGTTCAGATGTATTATGCCAGTGATGGGAGCATACGCTGGTATTTTGTGCTGGGAGTGCTGCTTGGATGTGCCGGATGTGCGGTTGTTGAAAGAAGGTTAAAAAAAATTCGATAAAACTATTGAATTACCTGTGAAAAAAAGATAAGATAGAAGATGAATAAATAGTCAGGGTGAGTGTCCGGCAGGGGTACCGGATCATAGGTGAATAATTAATGGGTGGAATGGAACAAAAGAGCCGGGTGGTACGGCCAAGGAACGGAATGAATCAGCATAAGAGAAGCATTATCTGTATCAGTGCAGTCATATTGCTGTTGGCGGCAGTGGTGATTATGAGCAGCGTATCTCTTTCTGCAAAGAATAAGTCTTACATCGCGCAGGAGAAGGAACTGAAGGCGCAGATCGCGGAAGAAGAGAAGCGGACGGAAGAGATTGACGAGCTGGAAGAGTATGTGGAGACGGACGAGTACATAGAACAGGTCGCAAAGGATAAGCTTGGACTGGTCCATGAGAATGAGATTTTATTTCGGGCGAATTAATAGAATAGAAAGAACGAAAGAAAAGCTTTGGGAAGATTTCCTGAGGCTTTTTTATATAACAGGAAATTCCACCGGAATCCTATTGTATGAATCTGAACGGGAGGGAATTATGAATCCATACGTAATACAAATGGACAGGTTTGCACAGTCTCTTAAACATCTGTCAGAGACGTTCTTAAGCCTGGAGGAATATAAAGGTGCGTTTACAAAAGATGAAGTAGAAGAGATGTTCCTGCGGGTATCGGAGAGTGTCTGTGAAGGATGCGAGAAGAAAGAGTGGTGCCTTAAGGAGAATCGAAGTGGGACGCGTCAGATGGTATATGAAATCCTTTGTACGGTGGAGGATTACGGCGCGGAGCTGAATATAGAAGTGAAAAGAAAGCTTCAGAAAAGGTGTGTTCGGGCACCGCGCTTTTTGCGCGAGACGCTGGAGGTCTTCGGGGACGCGAAGCAGAAGCTTCTCTGGAATAACCGGATTGTCCAGAACCGGGAAGGGTGTGCAGTGCAGCTCACGGAATTTGCCAGAATCATACAGCATGCTACCAGAGAACTGGATGCCGGTATTTTTTCAGACGAGCATCTTGAAAAACGCATAAGAGCCAGGATGAAGCATATAGGAGTGAAACTGCTCAGCAGTGTTTTCTTTATGACGGAACAGGGCAGGTATGAAATCCATTTGACAGTAAAGGCGGTGAAGGGACAGTGCGTGACATCGAAGGAAGTGGCAGAGGCGCTTTGTGCGGCGGTGAACCGCAAGATGCTTTTAAAGCCCGGGGAGAGGCAGAACGTCGGAGGAGAGTACTGCGTACTGGTGTGTATAGAAGGTCCTGCGTTTTATACCATGCAGGGAGTGGCGAAGATTGGGAAGGGCTGCGAAAAAATATCCGGGGATACTTTTTCCATGACAAAACTTCCGGGGGTAAAAGAGGCAGTGGTGCTGTCAGACGGGATGGGATCCGGGGAGGAAGCTTTTAAAGAGAGCGCACGGGTGGTAGAGATGCTGGAAGAGCTTCTGGAGGCCGGATTCCCGGTGGAGACGGCAATCCAGATGATGAATACGGCGCTGGTGATTGGCAGAGAAGAAGTAAGATTCTCCACGGTGGATATGTGTGTGTTTGATTTGTATGAGGGGAGCTGCGAGCTGGTGAAGGCGGGCGCTTCTGCAACCTTTATCCGTTATGCAGACCATGTGGAAAAGATTGTTTCTTCCACGCTTCCCATTGGTGTGGTGCAGAATATAGAGATAGACAGGATGAAAAGGGAATTATCGGATGGAGATTTTGTGATTATGATGACGGACGGTGTGTTGGATGCCCTTCCCGTGGGAGAGCAGGAGGCACTTATGAGTATGTTTATCGGGGGAACCGGCATGAATAATCCCAAAGAGCTGGCGCATCATATCCTGGAACAGGTGCTGGAATGGACCGGAGAAGAGCCGCTGGATGATATGACGGTAATTGCAGTGGGGATTTGGAGCGTGTAGTCTTGCTTTTTTCACAGAAATTCTATATATTAGACAGAAAGAAGAAAAAGAAGACGGGACAGAAGACATGTATGAGAAAGTGAAGCAGTATGCTGCAGAATGGGACATGCTTGGGCAGTCAGACCATGTAATTACAGGCGTATCGGGAGGAGCGGATTCCATATGCCTTCTTTGTATGCTTATAAAACTTGGAAGGGAACTGGGGTTTACAATCACGGCGGTTCACATCAATCACGGACTGCGCGGGGACGCAGCGGATGCTGATGAGCGGTATGTGCGGGAGTTCTGCGAAAGCAGAGGCGTGCCGCTTGTGGTCAGGCACGTGGATGTGGCGGCTCTGGCGGCAGAAAGGGGCATGTCAGAGGAAGAAGCCGGGAGGTGCGTGCGCAGAGATGCTTTTGAGAAAGTGATGGAGGAGCGGGGCGGAACGAAGATTGCCCTGGCGCACCATATGAATGATAATGTGGAGACACTTTTCCACAATATTGCCAGGGGGACCGGCCTTCGGGGACTTGGCGGAATGCGGCCGGTGAAAGGAAGGTATATCCGACCACTGCTGTGCGTGAAGCGGGAGGAAATAGAGGGATATTTGAGAAAAAATAATATAGAATATTGTATAGACCAGACCAATTTTCACGATACTTATACGAGGAACCGGATCCGGAACCATGTGATTCCTTATATGGAGCGGGAAGTAAACGGCAAAGTGGCAGAACATGCCTGTGAGCTGATGGAGCAGATGCAGAATCTGTATGGTTTCATTGAAACACAAGTGGATGCATATGATAGGTTGTGTACCCAAAAAGAACCCGAAGGGATCCGGATTGATGCGGAAGCCTTTCGCGGCATGCCGGAAGCGCTGAGGCCTTATCTTTTGCAGCGTGTTCTGGAACGGGTGTCCGGGAAAGAACGGGATATTGAAGGAATCCATCTGCGGATTCTGGAGCAGCTTTTTGACAGGCAGACAGGAAAGCGGCTGTCGCTGCCGTACCATATGACGGCGGTTAGAAGCTATGAAGGCGTTCTGATAAAAAGAAGCGGCGCGGGAGACGAAGGGGCGGAGCAAACCGGAGAAACGGGAGAGCTTCCGGCAGATATTTCCTGTAGGATATTTGAAAACAAGGGACTTACGAATGCATTTCCCCAAAAAGGCTACACGAAATGGTTTGATTATGATATAATTAAAAATAGTCTGGTTATTAGGAACCGGCGTGCCGGAGACCGGATTGTCATTGACAGCCGGGGAGGCAGCCAGAAGCTGAAAGACTATTTTATTAATGAGAAAATACCAAGAGAAGAGCGGGACCGGATATGGCTTCTGGCGGACGGCAGCGACATCCTGTGGATCGTCGGGTACCGGCAGAGCAGAAAATATCAGGTGTCAGAAAGTACGAAGCGGATATTGGAAATCAAAATTAACGGAGGAAGAACAAATGGCAGAATCGATCAGAGTGTTGGTGTCGGAGGAGAAAATCGTTAAAAGGATTATGGAGCTGGGAGCGAAGATCAGCGAGGATTATGCCGGAAAAAGCGTGCATTTAATCTGTGTTCTGAAGGGAGGCGCTCCCTTTATGTGTGAGCTTGCAAAGAGAATTACGGTTCCCGTATCCATGGATTTTATGAGTGTGAGCAGCTATGGGAATAACACTTCATCCAGCGGGATTGTGAAAATCGCGAAGGATTTGGATGAGCCGCTGGAGGGGAAGGATGTCCTGATTGTAGAGGATATTATCGATTCGGGAAGGACACTTTATTATCTTATGCAGCTTCTTGAGAAGAGGAAACCGGCAAGCATGAAGATCTGTACGCTTCTTGACAAGCCAGAGAGAAGAGAGCGGGATGTGAAAGTGGAGTATACCGGTTTTAATATACCGGATAAATTTGTTGTAGGATATGGACTTGATTATGCACAGAAATATAGAAATCTGCCATACATTGGTGTTGTAGAAGGCGTGGAATAGAAAGGGGTATAGGATTGAACGATAGAAGAAACAGAGGGCTGAATGGCCTTACATTGATGTTATTTGTCATTGCCCTGTTTGCTATCCTGTGGTTTACGAATCAGATCGATCAGAGAGAAAAGGAAATCAGCTACAAAGAGTTCTGTTCTCTGATTGAGGATGGCGAGGCGGCGAATGTTCTGGTGGTACAAAACAAGAGTGTGCCGACGGGACGAGTGGATGTTGAAGTAAAGCAGGACGTAGAAGACGGAAGCGTCCGCAGTCTTTATGTATCGGATGTGAATGAAATTCAGCAGTATCTGAAGGAGCAGGGCGTAGAGTATGAAGTGTCGGATGTGCCGCAGGATAATTGGTTTGCTACGGCGATTGTCCCTTCGCTTCTTATGCTTGCAGGGATTTTCCTGATTTTCTTTATGATGAACCGGCAGGGCGGCGGCGCCAACACTAAGGCGATGAACTTCGGGAAAAGCCGTGCAAGGCTCTCCACGGAGAATGATAAGAAAGTGACTTTTGACCAGGTGGCCGGGCTGCATGAGGAAAAGGAAGAGCTGGAAGAGATCGTAGATTTCCTGAAGTCTCCGAAGAAATATATTCAGGTAGGGGCAAGAATCCCGAAGGGAGTCCTTCTGGTAGGCCCTCCGGGAACCGGTAAAACATTGCTTGCCAAGGCAGTAGCCGGAGAGGCGGGCGTGCCGTTCTTTACCATTTCCGGTTCTGATTTTGTGGAGATGTTTGTTGGTGTAGGTGCTTCCAGGGTGAGAGATTTGTTCGAGGAAGCGAAAAAGAATGCTCCGTGTATTATTTTTATTGATGAAATTGACGCAGTGGCAAGACGCAGAGGCACCGGAATGGGTGGCGGCCATGATGAGAGAGAGCAGACGCTGAACCAGCTTCTTGTTGAGATGGATGGTTTTGGTGTGAATGAAGGCATCATCGTGATGTCTGCGACGAACCGTGTGGATATTCTTGATCCGGCCATTCTTCGTCCGGGACGTTTTGACAGGAAGGTTACGGTGGGCCGGCCGGATGTAAAGGGAAGAGAAGAAATCCTGAAAGTCCATGCCAAGGGGAAACCTCTGGGTGATGATGTAGATCTTAAGCAGATTGCGCAGACGACGGCCGGATTTACCGGAGCAGATTTGGAAAATCTTCTGAATGAATCTGCAATTCTGGCTGCAAAGGAAAACAGGGTATATGTTACACAGAAGGATATCCGCCATGCATTTGTGAAGGTGGGGATTGGCGCAGAGAAGAAGAGCCGGATTATTTCCGAGAAGGAAAAGAAGATTACGGCATATCATGAGGCGGGGCATGCGATCTTGTTCCATGTTCTCCCGGATGTGGGGCCGGTGTACAGTGTGTCGATTATACCTACCGGTACCGGGGCGGCGGGCTATACAATGCCGCTGCCGGAGAAGGATGAGATGTTCAATACGAAAGGGAAGATGCTTCAGGATATTACGGTTGCTCTGGGCGGACGTGTTGCAGAGGAAGAAGTATTTGATGATATTACGACAGGAGCTTCCCAGGATATTAAGCAGGCAACCAGCTATGCAAAATCTATGGTTATGAAATATGGTATGTCAGAAACTCTGGGGCTGATTAATTATGATAACGACAGTGATGAAGTATTTATCGGCCGGGATCTTGCTCATACTTCCAGAGGATATGGAGAACAGGTGGCAGGCACAATTGACCAGGAAGTGAAGCGGATTATTGATGAATGCTATGAAAGGGCAAGACATATTATCAGAAAATACAATCAGGTATTAGAGGCGTGCGCTGCCCTTCTTCTGGAGAAAGAAAAGATTACCAGAGAGGAATTCGAGGCTTTGTTTGCGGAACTTGAAGTGTCAGAGGTATAAGATTGAGTGGTGGATAGATGAATAGAGAAGCATTGTTTTGTGACGGGACGGGAAGTTATGTGTTCCCGCCGGAACCGGCGCCGGGGCAGAAGATAGTATTGCAGTTCCGCACAGCGGCAGGCGACGCGGAAAATGTGCTGCTGCTTGTGAATGGCTGCGGCTATGAGATGGAGAGGAAGAACACTTCCGGAAAATTTGATTATTATGCGATTACCTGGAGATTGGAAAAAGAAATGTTCCGGTATAGTTTTCAGATATTCGGAAAGGATGAGGTGCTGCATTATAACCAGTGTGGTGTGTCTGAGGAAGAAAATGAAGCCTATGCATTTGAAATCATGCCGGGATTCTACACACCGGACTGGGCAAAAGGGGCGGTGATGTACCAGATTTTTACGGACCGTTTCTATAATGGAGATCCCGAAAATGACGTGGTGGATCGTGAATACATTTACATCGGAGAACCCTGTACACAGGTAAAAGATTGGGAGAAATATCCTGCGTCAATGGGGGTGCGTGAGTTTTATGGTGGAGATCTGCAGGGGATCATGGATAAACTGGATTATCTCCAGGATCTGGGAATAGAGGTAATTTATTTAAATCCTCTTTTTGTGTCGCCCTCTAACCATAAGTATGATATACAGGATTATGATTATATTGATCCGCATTTCGGGAAAATCGTGGAGGATGGCGGCGAAATCCTGCCGCAGGGCAGCAGGGACAATATCTCGGCGACAAAATTCCAAAAGCGGGTTACGGATAAGAAGAATCTGGAAGCAAGCAACCAGTTATTTATCAAGCTGGTAGAAGAGATTCACAGCCGTGGGATGCGCGTTATCCTGGACGGGGTATTTAATCATTGCGGCTCTTTTAACAAATGGATGGACCGGGAGCGGATTTATGAGCGTCAGGAAGGGTATGAGAGCGGCGCTTATATTTCGGCAGACAGTCCTTACAGGGATTTCTTTCAGTTTTTCAAGAATCAGGACTGGGATTGGCCGTACAATCCCAATTATGATGGTTGGTGGGGACATGATACGCTGCCTAAGCTGAATTATGAAGGCTCAAAGAAACTGGAAGAATATATTATCAACATTGGCAGGAAATGGGTATCCCCTCCTTATAATGTAGATGGCTGGCGCTTGGATGTGGCGGCAGATCTGGGACATACGCCGGATTATAACCATAAGTTCTGGAAGAAGTTCCGGCGCGCAGTCAAAGAAGCGAACCCGGACGCATTAATTCTGGCAGAACACTACGGAGATCCACAGGCGTGGCTGCGGGGCGACGAGTGGGATTCGGTTATGAACTATGATGCTTTCATGGAGCCGGTCACCTGGTTTTTGACCGGAATGGAGAAGCACAGCGATGAGTGGCGGCCGGAAATGTGCGGCAATGTGGAGAATTTTATGCTGGCAATGTCCCATCATGTATCCAGGATGCTGACCCCTTCCCGGCAGGTTGCCATGAATGAGCTGTCGAATCATGACCATTCCAGGTTTCTGACAAGAACAAACCATGTTGTAGGCAGAGTGGCGAACCTAGGGCCGGAAGCGGCGAACCGGAATGTGAATCCGGCAATCATGCGGGAAGCGGTGGTGATGCAGATGACCTGGGTTGGAGCACCGACGATTTATTATGGGGATGAAGCTGGTGTGTGTGGATTTACAGATCCGGATAACCGAAGGACGTACCCGTGGGGGAAGGAAGATAAAGAACTGTTAGAGTTCCACCGGGAGATGATTCGGATCCATTCAGATAATGAGGCGTTCCGGACCGGTTCTATAAAAGAACTGTACTGGGAGAATCAGGTAATTGCTTATGGAAGATTCCTGGATAATGATCAGTTTGTTATCATCATTAATAACAGTGATGAGTTAAAAGAAATCCATATTCCCGTGTGGCTTGCGGAGGTTCCGATGCAAGGCGGCATGAGAAGGTTGATATACAGCTATGAGAATGGATATACGGTAGAGCATGAAGAATACCATATTAAGGATGGCGAGATTGTAGTGAATATGGGAAGCCATTCGGCGCTGGTGTTAAAGACACTGGAGTTTTAATGCGTGAAGCCGGCGGTCATTGACCGCCGGCTTCTATCCCATTATTTTGTCAGCACTTCCGCCCCGTCTTCTGTTATCAGCACCATGTATTCCACTTGAGCGGAGAGGCCGTCATCAATTGTATATACCGTCCAGCCATTATCTTCGTCAATAAAGAAATCGGGGCTGCCTTCGTTAATCATCGGCTCAATAGTGAACATCATGCCCGGGACCAGAACCATTTCACTTCCCTTGGGAGTTACGTAGCTGACGAAGGGATCTTCGTGGAAAGCCAGCCCGATGCCGTGGCCGCCGATATCTTCTACCACGGAATATCCATTTGCGCGGGCGTGGGTATTGATTGCATAGGCGATGTCCCCCAGATGTCCCCATGGTTTTGCTTCCTTAAGTCCCAGTTCGACACATTCTTTCGTGACACGGACAAGCTTGTCTGCTTCAGGAGAGATGTTCCCGATGGTGAACATGCGGGAAGCGTCGGAGAAATAGCCGTCTAATATAGTAGAGACATCTACATTAATAATATCCCCTTCTTCCAGAAATTCATTTTCATCGGGAATTCCGTGGCAGATGACATTGTTAATGGAGGTGCATACGCTTTTGGGAAAGCCTTCGTAATTTAAAGGCGCCGGGATTCCGCCGTGAGCGGTGGTAAAGTCGTAGACTAATTTGTCAATCTCGGCGGTACTCATACCGGCGCGGATGTGGGCTGCCACATGGTCTAGAACAGCGGTGTTGAGAGCGGCACTTTTTTTAATCGCTTCTATCTGCTGCGGTGTTTTTAAAAGGCTCCTGTCGGGGACAATCTGTCCTTTTGCGGCAAGCGTCCACAGTTTTATATCTAATTTATCCATATCTATTTTCCGCCTTTCTGCTTTTTACTGCTATAAAATTTTTTATCCCATACATTATATACCTTTTGAGGGAAAATAAATAGTGTATTCTTGTGCCCGTGAAGAAAAAGGAGTATAATTACAAGTAATCATTGAAAAGCGAAAGGAGTGGAATTATGTTACGAATTGGAATGCTTACAAGCGGAGGCGACTGCCAGGCGCTCAATGCGGCTATGCGCGGTGTTGTAAAAGGTGTTTTCTCAAAAAGGGATGATGTTGAGATATATGGCTTTCAGGAAGGCTATAAGGGCTTGATTTATTCTAATTTTAAAATGCTGACGTCCAGAGATTTTTCCGGTATTCTTACGGTTGGAGGCACGATTCTCGGGACATCCAGGCAGCCATTTAAGTTAATGCGCGTGCCGGATAAGGACGGGATTGATAAAGTGGAGGCAATGAAACACACTTATCACAAGCTGAATCTGGACTGTCTGGTAGTTCTTGGAGGAAACGGAACGCATAAGACGGCGAATCTGCTTCGGGAAGAAGGGTTGAATGTGATTACCCTGCCGAAGACGATTGATAATGACCTTTGGGGGACGGATATGACGTTTGGTTTCCAGAGTGCGGTGGATATTGCGACGGATACGATTGACAGAATCCATACGACAGCTACATCTCACAGCCGTGTATTTATTGTTGAGGTTATGGGGCACAAGGTAGGATGGGTAACGCTTCATGCCGGTATTGCGGGCGGCGCGGATATCATTTTGCTTCCGGAGATTCCATATGACATTGATGTGGTGGTTGATGCAATTAACAAGCGTGCGAAGGCGGGAAAGAATTTTACGATTATCGCTGTGGCGGAAGGAGCAATTTCCAAATCAGATGCGAAGCTTTCTAAAAAAGAACTGAAGGCGAAGATGGCAAAGAAGACCTATCCGTCTGTTGCTTATGAGATTGCGGAGAAAATCCAGAAAAGAACCAACCAGGAAGTTCGTATTACTGTTCCGGGACACACCCAGAGGGGCGGTTCACCGTGTCCGTATGACCGTGTGCTTTCTACAAGGTTGGGAGCTGCGGCAGCGAACCTTATCCTGAAGAAGGAATTCGGTTACATGGTAGGGATTAAGAACGGAAATATTGTCAAGGTACCGCTTGGGGAAGTTGCAGGTAAGCTGAAATATGTAGAGCCGGATTCTGACATTATTCAGGAAGCGAAGATGACGGGAATCAGCTTTGGCGATAAATAGTCAATGGGTACCGGATGTATTTAAAAATATTGTAATGGGGAGTGTAACATATGGGATATACAGCGTTGTATCGGAAGTTCCGTCCGAGTAAGTTTGAAGATGTAAAAGGGCAGGACGCAATCGTAACAACACTGAAAAATCAAATAAAGGCAGGACGTATCGGCCATGCTTATCTTTTCTGTGGAACCAGAGGGACAGGCAAAACTACGGTGGCGAAGATATTTGCCAGGGCGGTGAATTGTGAACATCCGGAGGATGGCGGCCCGTGCGGGGAATGTAAAATGTGCCGGACCATTTCTTCGGGCGCTTCCATGAATGTTATTGAGATAGATGCGGCTTCCAATAATGGTGTGGATAATATCCGTGAAATCAGAGAGGAGGTTGCATACCGTCCGACGGAAGGAAAGTATAAAGTTTATATCATTGACGAGGTACACATGCTTTCCATCGGAGCGTTCAACGCGCTTCTGAAAACACTGGAGGAACCGCCGGAATATGTAATCTTTATTCTGGCGACGACAGAAGCCCACAAAATCCCGGTGACGATTCTCAGCAGATGCCAGAGATATGACTTCAAGCGGATTTCTATTGAGACGATTTCTGCCAGGCTGCAGGAACTGATCGAAAAGGAAGGGCTGGATGTGGAGGAAAAAGCAGTCCGCTATATTGCAAGGATGGCGGATGGTTCCATGCGTGATGCATTAAGTCTTCTGGATCAGTGCGTTGCTTTTTATATCGGAGAGAGGCTGACCTATGACCATGTGCTGGAAGTGCTTGGGGCAGTAGACACCGATGTGCTGGGGAAGCTTCTTGACAGGCTTCTTGACGGGGACGTTAAGAAGGTGATAGAGACGGTGGACGAGCTTGTGATGCAGGGAAGGGAACTGTCACAGCTGGCTTCGGATTTTACCTGGTATCTGAGAAATCTGTTGTTGATTAAAAGCTCCGACAATATGGAAGATGTGCTGGATGTGTCGACAGAGAATCTTGCCCGTATGAAGGAAGAGGCGCAGAGGATAGAGGCGGATGAATTATTCCGGTATATACGGATTTTTTCAGACCTGACGAATCAGATGAAATATGCAACACAAAAGAGAGTCCTTTTTGAAGTGACGCTGATTAAAATTGCAAAACCGCAGATGGAGACGAATCCGGATTCTCTGCTGCAGCGGATACGGGCGATGGAGGCGGAGCTTGCAGAGAAGCTTGCACAGATTTCGGCTGGAGATGGCGGAAGGATGGTGTATGCTGCAAAGGAACAGGAGGAACCGGCGGAAAAAAGGAAGCCGGAGCTTCCCAAAGCTCTGACGGAAGATGTGAAAGCGGTCGCACAGAATTTTCGTGTGATTACGGAAGATGCATCTGCGATGCTTCGGATGTATCTGAAGAATGCAAGACTGAGTGTGGGTGAAAATGATCGGCTCATCCTTGTTATGCCGGACGAAATGGGGGCAAGTGTAGTAGGAAGCCCGCAGCACAAGGAAGAAATTGTACAACTGATAGAGAAGAAGATCGGGAAGACGATGGAGATTGAAGTGCGTGCGGTAGAAGACGGCCACCGATTTGAAGATAGTTTTGTGGATATAGAAAAAGTAGTCAATATGGATATTATAGTAGAAGACGAATAGAAGGAGGAGATACCCATGGCGAAACGTGGAGGATTCCCGGGAGGCGGAATGCCGGGAAATATGGCAAATCTTATGAAACAGGCGCAGAAGATGCAGCGCCAGATGGAAGAACAGGCGAAGGAAATGGAAACGAAAGAGTTTACAGCAGCCGCAGGAGGCGGGGCTGTGGAGGTTACGGTTTCCGGAGCGAAGAAATTATTAAAGGTACATTTAAATGAAGAGGTTGTGGATCCGGATGATATCGAGATGCTGGAGGATCTGATTGTTGCCGCGGTGAATGAGGCTATGGAGAAAGCGGATGCGGAGTCGGCGTCTGCGATGTCTAAGTTTACCGGCGGGATGGGCGGCACGATGCCGGGATTGTTCTGACATAGGCAGTTCGAGGCGGATTTGTCCGCTTTGTTCAGACAGAAGATGTTTAAGGGGAGACATGGATGGATTACTACAGTAAACAGATCACGAAATTGATAGAGCAGTTCTCAAGGCTTCCGGGAATCGGACCAAAGTCAGCGCAGAGGCTGGCATTTCATCTGATTCATATGCCGAAAGAGCAAGTGCAGGAGCTGGCATCTGTTATGGTTGAAGCCAGGGAGAATGTCAGATATTGTTCTCAGTGTTATACACTGACAGATCAGGAAGTCTGCCCGATCTGCAGTAATGCGGCGCGGGATCATAAGACGATTATGGTGGTGGAGAATACCAGAGACCTTGCGGCTTATGAGAAGACCGGAAAATATGAAGGCGTTTATCACGTGCTCCATGGAGCAATTTCGCCTATGCTGGGGATTGGACCCGGAGATATCAAACTAAAGGAGCTTATGGAGAGACTGCAGGGAGATGTGAATGAAGTAATTATTGCGACCAATTCCAGCCTGGAGGGCGAGACGACGGCGATGTACATCAGTAAATTGATTAAGCCGACCGGAATCAAGGTGAGCAGGATTGCCAGCGGAGTGCCGGTGGGCGGAGATTTGGAGTATATAGACGAGGTGACGCTGCTGCGCGCGCTGGAAGGGCGAACCGAGATATAAAAAAAGTATGATTTATAGGAGCAATATTGTTGACCGAAAGACCTTTCATAATATATAATTTTATATAAGAGAGTAAAAGAACGGCTGCGTTCTAAGGAGGGAAAAAAATGAAGTTTTTTATTGACACAGCGAAAGTGGAAGATATCAAAAAGGCGAACGATATGGGTGTTATCTGTGGCGTTACCACGAACCCGTCGTTAATTGCGAAAGAAGGGCGTGTTTTTGAAGAGGTAATCGCTGAGATTGCATCTATCGTAGATGGACCGATCAGTGGGGAAGTAAAAGCTACGACAACGGATGCGGAAGGAATGATTGAAGAAGGACGTGCAATTGCGGCAATCCATCCGAATATGGTCGTTAAGATCCCTATGACGCCGGAAGGGCTGAAAGCATGTAAACAGCTTACCAAAGAAGGGATTAAGACGAATGTGACCCTTGTTTTCACTGCTAACCAGGCACTTCTTGCAGCAAGAGCGGGTGCAACTTATGTATCGCCGTTCCTGGGACGTCTGGATGATATTTCCGTAAGGGGAGTGGATCTGATTGCAGAAATCGCCCAAATCTTTGATGTGGCAGGAATTGACACGCAGATTATCGCGGCAAGCGTGCGTAATCCTATCCACGTAACAGACTGTGCTCTTGCGGGCGCAGACATTGCGACGGTGCCATACGCTGTGATTGAGCAGATGACGAAGCATCCGTTGACCGATGCAGGTATCGCGAAGTTCCAGGCAGATTACAAAGCTGTTTTCGGAGAGTAAATCCCGGACTGCGGCTTTAGTATAATAAAGAAGTAAAAATCAGGAGGCATTTTCATGAACAAATTAGAATTAATGAAGACTGCAAATGAAGTGCGCAAGGGTATTGTGACGGCAGTACATAGCGCAAAATGCGGTCATCCGGGCGGTTCTCTTTCCGCAGCAGACATTTATACCTATCTTTTCTTTGAAGAGATGAATGTAGATCCGGCAGACCCGAAGAAGGCAGATCGTGACCGTTTCGTTCTTTCCAAAGGGCACACAGCGCCAGGGTATTATTCTACATTGGCGAACAGAGGGTTCTTCCCGGTAGAAGATCTGACAACTCTGCGTAAGATGGGATCTTATCTGCAGGGACATCCGGATATGAAGCATATCCCGGGTGTAGATATGTCATCCGGTTCCCTTGGACAGGGAATTTCTGCAGCAGTGGGTATGGCTATTTCTGCAAAATTATCCGGTGATGATTACCGTGTATATACGCTGCTTGGAGATGGAGAGATCCAGGAAGGGCAGGTATGGGAAGCATCCATGCTTGCAGCGCACAGAAAGCTGGACAACCTGGTAGTAATTGTGGATAATAATAATCTTCAGATTGACGGACCAATCAGTGAAGTAAATTCTCCATATCCGATCGACAAGAAGTTCGAGGCATTCAACTTCCATGTAATCAACATTGACGGACATGATTTTGATGCAATCGCGGCTGCATTCAAGGAAGCAAGAGAAACGAAGGGACAGCCGACGGCGATTATCGCTAAGACGACGAAGGGTAAAGGAGTATCCTTCATGGAGAACCAGGCATCCTGGCATGGAGCAGCTCCGAATGACGAGCAGTATGCAGTTGCTATGGCAGATTTAGAGAAAGTAGGTGAAGCATTATGTCAGATGTAAAGAAAATTGCAACAAGAGAAAGTTATGGTAATGCTTTAGTAGAATTAGGAAAGAAGCATGAAGATGTTGTAGTTCTGGACGCGGACCTTGCTGCAGCTACAAAGACGGGTGTGTTCAAGAAAGCGTTCCCGGAACGTCATATTGACTGCGGTATTGCAGAATGTAATATGATGGGCGTTGCGGCCGGTATCGCAACAACAGGAAAGGTTCCATTTGCAAGCTCCTTTGCAATGTTTGCGGCAGGACGTGCTTTCGAGCAGGTGCGTAATTCTATCGGATATCCGAAATTGAATGTAAAAATCGGCGCAACCCACGCTGGTATTTCTGTAGGTGAAGATGGTGCTACACATCAGTGTAACGAAGATATTGCCCTTATGCGGACAATTCCGGGAATGGTTGTTATCAATCCTTCTGATGATATTGAAGCGAAAGCAGCCGTAGAGGCAGCCTATGAGCATGTAGGTCCTGTATACCTTCGTTTTGGAAGACTTGCAGTTCCGGTAATCAATGACAATCCGGATTACAAATTCGAACTCGGCAAAGCTGTAACATTAAAAGAAGGAACAGATGTAACGATTATCGCATCAGGACTTCCGGTTCCGGAAGCGCTTGCAGCAGCAGAAAAGCTTGCGGCAGACGGAATCAGTGCAGCAGTTATTAATATGCACACAATCAAACCTTTGGATGAGGAAGTTGTGATTAAGGCGGCAGAGACGACAGGAAAGATTGTTACGGTAGAAGAACACTCTATTATCGGCGGTCTGGGAAGCGCGGTATGCGACGTTGTTGCAGAAAAAGCACCGGCAAAGGTTATGAAGATTGGTATCAATGATGTATATGGCGAATCCGGACCGGCGGTAGAGCTGGTTAAGAAATATGGTCTGGATGCAGACAGTATTTATGCAAAAGTAAAGGAATTCTGCAAATAAATTGCAGAACAGAAAAATAAAAAGAGCACGGCGGCAGCTGTGCTCTTTTGCACTATTTGGGGGCAGACTTTAACAGTTCGTCAGCAGTAACGTGAAAGTATTTGGCGAGAGCGTATAATTCATAGTCGGGGACAAAGCGTTTACCCTGCTCAATGCGCAGGATAGTAAGATCGCTGAAATCATACCCCATTAGCTGTAATTTTTCAGCCAGCTCTTTCTGCGTAAGATTATGTTTTTTTCGCAAGGCTCTGACAGAAGGGCCAATAATATTTTTTGAATCTCCGTTCCAGTATATTTTCATAGATGGCTCCTGATAATAATGTAGTTAAAATAAACTTCTAAAGATGAAGTAAGTTATTATTGATATTAGCCCAATTATTTGTTAAAATACTTCTAAAGATGAAGTTTCTGGCGGATTCCGTGTGATGCCTTCGAAAAGGCGAGAGGGGGGTGACGAGGATGCGTTATATCGTCCTGTCTCAGAGAGGCAGTGAAATTGTTATCGAAAAACAGGAAATAGATTACATTGAGAGAGAGAACAGAGTGACGAAGTTTTATCTGGAAGGTCAGATGATTGAAGTGGCAGAAAAACTGGCGGATGTGCAGAAGTATTTGGATCAGGACACTTTTGTGCGATGTCATAACAGCTTTATTGTCAATCTGGAAAAGATAAGAAGCTTCGGACGCTCGGAATTTATATTAAAAAATGGAAAATCCGTTCCGATAAGTCGTTCCAGATATGGAGAAGTGAGGGAAAGCTTCGTAAGATGGACTGAAATACAGGAGTAATGAAAAGAAGATGGAACAGGAATTGCTTGCTTTTGAGCGGTTTCTGAGTATAATGAAAGAGAGTAGATACATACTCTCTTTTTTCAATTTATGACGGCAGGAGCGCCGGCAGACGGCAGAAAGTGCCGAGGAGCGTCGATACGGCGGATAAATAATCGGAAACTTATCCGGACAGGCTTCACCGATTGATAAAATATGCATATTTACCGTGCTATGATAAGCAAAAATATGTGGATGAGGTGAGAGTATTATGGAAAGACAAGTTCCGAAAAACGTAAGGCAGGTTGGTAATGTAAGTGATGAACCGAAGATATATGTGGAGGATTATGTAGACACATATCTGAATCAGCTGAGAGGGCAGGCGAAGGAACATCCTGTGGGAGCATTCCTTACCGGGGATATCCAGAAGAGCGGTCAGCAAGAGTGTGTATATATTACGGGAGCAGTCCGCATACCGGATCCGGTCGGGGAGAATACAGAAATCGTAATTACAGATGAGAGCTGTCAGAAGATAAAGGAAGAGAGTGAGACGTATTTTCGGGAGGACAAGCCGGTGGGCTGGTTTTTGATTCTGCCGGAAAAGCCACTGGAAATAAACAGCAATATTACAAGAATACATGAAAAATATTTTTCACAGAAAAATAGTGTGTTCATCATGAAGGATGCATTTAGCGAAGAAGAGATATATTATGCGTATAAATACCATGAATTGATGCAGATGGGCGGACACTACATATTCTATGAGAAGAATCCGCAGATGCAGGATTATATAATCAGTACTCGCAGACAGAATGGCGTTACACCCAGTGAAGTGGTTGAGGATCGAGCTGCAAAGAATTTTCGTAGTACAATGAGAGAGCAGATGACGGGACGGGAACAGAGAACCGGAGCCCGTTTTGCTTATATGACCAGTGCGCTTCTGGTAGTTATTGTGCTTGCAATTGGTATCTCAACCATGAATAATTATGATAAAATGAATGCGGTACAGACATCGATAGAGTCTCTGTCCAAATCGGTTCAGCAGCCGGAGGGGCAGGAAGCCATAGAAAAGGCAGAGGTGACGGAAGAGGTACAGGCGGATGCTGCGGAAGCACAGGCAGATGAAGCGGAAACACAGGATGCCGGAGCGGAAGCGCAGGATACCGGACAGGAAGCGCAGGATGCCGGAGCAGGAACGCAGGATAGTTCCGGCGAAGCGGACCAGTCTGACGAGCCGGACGGAGCGCAGGACGCGGCAGACCAGGCAGAGCCTGTTACGTCTACAATACAAGAAGAGCTGAGCAGCGAAGAGTATTACGTGGTTCAGAAAGGAGATACGCTGGATCGGATCAGCCAGAAAATATACGGGACTACCGGAGAAGTAGATGCAATCTGCAGAATGAATGGATTGACGGATGGCAATCTGATTTTTATCGGGCAAAAATTATTATTACCATAGAAAAGAGGGGTGTTGATGAAACGAAAGAAGAAGGATTTGCAGGAAACGGAAAGCAGGACGAAAAGCGAAGATGAGATGCTGGATGAATTGTTAGATGAGTTAAGGCGTGAAGACAATATGGTGGAAGAGATGAAGGAACAACTGCGCCAGCGGAAGAGAAAATTCTGGCGAAAAGTAATTATCATATCATCGCTGGTGTTGTTCATTCTGGTCGGAAGTTATCTTTTGATCCATTATCAGACCTACACTTCTGCCAGAACAGTGGCAACCTATGCGACTGACGGATCAGATAATAATTATTATAAACAGTTTACGGACGGTGTGCTGCGGTACAGCAGAGATGGAATTGCGTTCCTTGACAGAAAAGGAGAAGAAAGGTGGAACCAGTCTTATCAGATAAAAACACCGCTGATTGATGTGAATGATGAGGCGGCTGCAGTTGCCGATAAAGGCGGAAATGATATTGTCGTGGTAGATAGACAGGGGTTGAAGGGTGAGATTCATACCACATTGCCCATTGAGAAAATATCGGTATCGGAGCAGGGGATTGTCAGTGCGCTTGTAAAGAATGATTCCGGTCCGTCCATCATGACTTATGATGCCATGGGAAATATTCTGGCAGAGGTAAAGACTTCTTTTTCGGGTACGGGCTATCCGCTGGACATAGGGATTTCCAAAGATGGAAAGACACTGCTGGTTTCCTACATGAGCGTGCAGAATGGGAAGACGGATACGAATATCGTCTATTATTATTTTGATGAAGCGAAAAAAGAAGACGGAGATTACAAGGTTCTGTCAGAAACTTATGAGGACATGCTGGCGCCGACGGCGTTTTTTATGAGTGATTCTGCTGCGGTAGTGGCGGGAGATGACAGAGTGCTGATTTATGATGTGAAGGAGACTCCTGAATTACAGCAGACGATTTCCCTGAATAAAAAGGTGAAAAGCGTTTTCTACAATCAGCGTTACATTGGACTGATTTTGAAAAATGAAGGGAAGGCAGGTTATGAGCTGAGGCTGTATAATGTGCAGGGGCAGGAGGTTTTGTCAGCAGACTTTACGGGCGACTATTCTAATGTTAAGCTAGACGGAAACCAGGTAATTATGTATGATGGTAAAAAATGCAGTGTATTTACCAGAAGTGGGATACACAAATTCGAGGGTGAACTGGGAAAAGATATTCTGGAGATGGTTTCAACCTTTGGTGTAAACAAGTACATCGTGATGAATGCAGACGGAATGGAAGTAGTCCGGTTTGTGAAATAAGGAGAACATATGAATTGGTTAGTGGGAGCAGCGGCAGGGTTATTTATAATCTGTGTAATCATAGGGATTTATAGAGGGGCGATTCGGATAGCGGTATCACTGGTATCAACGCTCATTACAATTGTATTAGTCTTTTTTCTAACGCCTTATGTAAGCGAAGCAATCCAGTCTAAGACCCCGGCAGAGGAAGTCATAGAAAATCAGGTAATGAAAACGATTACGGAGCTTGCTTCTTCGGCGGTTGAAGGAGCTATTGAGGATGCAGCGGGAAACAGTGCTCTGACGGAAGAACAGGTTCGCGGAGTGCTGAATGCCGCAGGAATTTCAGATGAAGAGCTTGCAGCACAGGGGATTCAGGTGGAAGATATTGTAAACGGGAAAGTTGACAGCGAAGAACTGGCAAAATATGGCATCTCCCGAAATCTCCTGGACGGCCTGAATCTGGATAGAGAAAATGCGGAAGAAACGGGAGAAGCTTTCGATATTCCCAGAGAATTACAGGAAAAGGCAATCGAGGATTCCAGTGTGCCGGATGTGCTGAAGAGCATTTTACTGGAAAATAATAATGATGCAACATATGAAAAGCTAGGAGCGGAGAGTTTTGTAAGCTACGTGGCGAAGTTCATATCCAATCTGATTGTGAATATTGTTGCCTTCTTATTTACCTTCCTGATTGTTACGATTATTTTGCGTGCGATTATCTTTGCGTTAAATGTTGTGTCAGAGCTGCCGGGAGTAGGAGTGGTGAACCGGTTGGCGGGAGGTGTTCTGGGAGCAGTCGGTGCGCTGATCATTATCTGGATTGTTTTCCTGGCAGTTACGATTTTGTATACCACGTCGTTTGGAAGAGAAGTAATTGAGCTGATTCAGGAAAATGATATATTGAGAATGATTTATGAGTATAATCCGCTCTTAAAACTGGCAGCTATGGTGCGGTAGCGGATAACAGAGGCGGCAAGTACGCATGGTGGTGGGCTGTGGTTTGATGGCTGAATAGTTACATGTTATTATCAAATTGTGTCGATATTAAAAAAGATATTAAAAAAAGGTACTTGACAATTCGGTTTGCGTGTGATAGTCTAAATAAGCTGTCGCGTGAGACAACAGGTTCAGACAGAAAATGACAGACGACGGCAAAAAAAAAATAAAAAAAGTTGTTGACAAGCGATGAAAGATGTGATAATCTAAATAAGCTGTCGCGAGGGCGACAACAAAGCAGAACCTTGATAACTGAACAATAGACAACGACCCTGAAAATTCTAAAAAGAGAAAATTCAGAGAACAGCTAAGAACTGCGCGAATGAAGCTGAGATTTAAAAAGCTTGCTTTTTGAAATTGAAGCAAATGAGCATTGGCGAAGCCAAGATGAGCGAGAAACTTTGTTTCGAACTTATAAAGCAGTTCTGGTACTTTAAAAACAGTAATAACGGGATAGGAAAGCTAGTAGTTTTCCTGAACGGAATTGAACTTGAGAAAAAGCCGCGCAAAGGTGTGGCTTTGGATAAAAGATGTTGCTCCGACAGTTCTAAGATTTGAAAAAACCAAATCAAGAACTGCGGAGCGCATAAACGCTAAGGTCTGTGAAAGACCAGACCTAAGCTTTTGTGCGAGAGTTTGATCCTGGCTCAGGATGAACGCTGGCGGCGTGCTTAACACATGCAAGTCGAACGAAGCACTTTTGATTGATTTCTTCGGAAAGA
>NZ_JAOQJU010000032.1:0-40856 GCF_025567385.1 Dorea acetigenes | reverse complement strand
GAGGTCAATGCTCTTTTTATTGCAGATTTCCCTAAAAATCAAGGTTTTTATTAGATTTTAGTACAAAAAAACAGGTAGTTTTTGACACTACCTTAAAAGCATAGGAGGTATTTACGATGAACAAATTTACATTTTCTTATCCCACAGGAGTTTATTTTGGAGAAGGGAGCGCCATGCAGGCTTTCGGCGCGGAGCTTGGTGAGGTTGGTGAAACGGTGATGCTGGCTTATGGCGGCGGCTCCGTAAAAAAGAACGGTGTTTATGATGAAATGAAAGCTCTGCTTACACAGGCGGGCAAAAAAGTAGTGGATTTTTCAGGGATTATGTCGAATCCTACCTATACCAAAGTGCAGGAAGGAGCGGCGCTGGCCCGTGAGCGTGGCGTGGACTTTATTCTGGCAGTAGGCGGCGGCAGCGTGATTGACTGCTGTAAGGTAATTTCTGCGCAGGCTGTGCTGGATGAAGATATTTGGAACATGGAGTACGGGAAAGGAAAATTCCCAACAGCCGGGATTCCCATGGGTGCGGTCGTAACGGCTTCCGGTACCGGCGCGGAAATGAACGCAGGTGCGGTCATTACTTATGAGGAGAAAAAATGGAAAGGACCGGTTTTTGGAACCGCAGCTTCCTTTGCTGTTCTTGATCCGGCATATACAATGTCGGTGCCGCCCATGCAAGTGCTTTCCGGGGCTTTCGATACCCTGAGCCATGCGATGGAAACTTATTTCGGCACTTCCGATGAGGATAATGTGTCAGATGATGTGGCATTGGCAATCATGCGCAATACGGTTGTAAATATGCGCCACTTGCTGAAAAACATCAACGATAAGCAGGCCCGAAGCAATCTGATGTGGGATTCGGCTATGGCAGAAAACGGGATTTTGAAATGCGGCCGCCTGACGGATTTTCAGGCACATCAGATTGAGCACCAGCTTGGAGCCTATACAGACTGCAATCATGGGCAGGGACTTGCGGTGATCCATCCTGTCTATTACCGTCACATTGTGAAAGATGCACCGGAGAAATTTACCCGGTTTGCAAAAGAGGTATTTAGAGTGGACAGCGCAGAGGCTGGTGTGGATGCCCTGGAGGATTTCATCAGAGAATGCGGACTACCCACGAAAATGAGCCAGTTGAAGTCCACAGTAGAGATTACACCGGAGGTACTGCGGCAGGTAGCGGATACCTGCAACATTATCAAATGTAATCCACGCGAGCTTGACCGGGAAGAAATCTATCAGATTCTGATGGAATGTATGTAAGGAGTAATATGATGAAAATAAGAAAAAATCTTTTATTAGTTGTGTTGGCATTGACTCTCAGTTTTGTATTGTCGGCCTGTGGCAGCAGCAACCCTTCCGCAGAAGAACCGGAAACAACGGAACCAGAAACTGTGGAGATAGATGCGAATGGTGAAAATGTTTTGATCACATATTTCTCCGTTATGGAAACGGATGGCGTGGATACCGTGGCCGGTGCGAGCCGCGTAGCAGTGAACGGTGAGGTCTTGGGGAATAACGAGTATATTGCCCAGATTATTCAGCGTGAGACGGGCGGCGATCTGTTCCCTATTGAAACAGAGCAGGATTACCCTACAACCCACGAACGTCTTCTGGAATTTGCCTACAATGAGAAGGCTGATAATGCCAGACCAAAGCTTGCGGCACAGATTGAAAACCCAGGCAGTTACGATGTGATTTTCTTAGGTTATCCTAAAATGGAGCAAGCTTTTAGCTGTGTATAGCGTCTACCACGTTAAAATACAACTGAATATAGCCACACAATACACAAAGCATAGGAAAAAATGTGTATGCAGTAAGTGGGAAATATATAATGACTGGCAAGGAGAAAAGGAACTCCATATGCCAGTTTTTTTGTTGGGTAGAATGCACGATCACACCAGAGAAATCTTAGTGGTTTGTGTGAATAGCTATTTTTCCAGTAATAGTAATGGAAAATTTTGTAGTTGTGGGATATAATTAAAGTAAATTTGAGACGATGATAATGTTATATTTTGAAATTACAAAGGGGAAATATAGTAACAAATGGATAATGGATTTGAAGCACTATACAATGAACGGAGAAATGCTATATCAAGTTGGCAAGGATATCATTATCAGGGCATGGTGGCATTACTACGTTTTCTGGAAGAATTGGTCAAGAAATTCCAATATGCTGGCCACAGTGTTGAAGCAGATACATTGAAAATGAAAATAGAATGGATAGAGGATTTTATTTTATTTGAAAATAATGAAATAAAAGAAATCTATCAGGTTAAAAAGACATTGACTGATGAGAACCGTAAAGAGGTTTTAAATAATTTTATTATCCAATTTAAGCTTTTTGATAAAGAAGCAAAGTGGGTACTAGCATATGACGAGACGAAATTAGGGGATTTGTCATTGACCAGAGATGAGTTCGATCAATGCTACAAAGTACATATAAAAGAAAAATGGTTGAAACAAATTGCTTTACTAGAAAGTCATTATAGAGAAGAGGATTATTGGAAAAAGAATTTGAATTTAAATAATAAGTATTCATCATGTAAGGAAGTCCGAGCATATTTAAGAAAGCGGTTGGAAAAGGATGATCAAAAATATACGACAAAGGTCGAACGTGAAAGTATATGTAAAAATTATTTACAACCATTAAAGGATAAGTTGACTTATAAGGACACGGATTTTGAAAAATTTAAAAATTGTTTTGAATTTCAGAAAATCACAAATCAAGGGTTGGATGACAGATGTAAAATAGAAATAAATTCATTATTTTCGTATGTTACAGAAAGAAATACCTTACTTACGGAACAAGATATATTAAATAACCTGTATGCAGATATATATCAGAAAATGATGAGTTTGGAGAGCAAAAAAAAACAAGAAAATTTTGAATACAAATTTGCAGACATTAGTAAAGTTTTCTTAGATGAGGAAAATGCGATATCTTTTTGGATGGCTACATTATATAGAGAAAGAGAAAAGTTGCTTGAGGATATCGATGACACAATTTGTTCAAAATGTAATGACAAAGGAAAAAAATGTTCGTATTGTATATTAGCTACGATTAAAAAGTGGGATATGCGAAAGATTATTGATAATATCAATTTAGAGTATGCATTATTTTCGCCGGGAAAAGCAGATGAATCTCTTAAAAATAAAATATCTGATATTAAACATGATTTGATAATAGATATAATGGAATATTTTAAGCATCAAATCAATTTAGAAAGTAATGATATTTTGGCATTGAGTCATCAGTATGCTTTATCAGCTCTAACAGGAGGGACTAATCGACGTGATGAGAATAATTTAAAGGGTATATTGAACAATTATTGGGAGCATTCAAAGATATATAGAGATTATAAAGGTATCCTGACACAGAAATATAACTATTGCTTATCAGAGAAAGATCTTAGTATTTTAAAAGTGGGGATAGATGAGGAAGAAAAGAGATTGCCTACATTTAATGAAATAAGAAAGACAGTATTTATAGATTATGAGGAAGTAGAAATATGATAAATATAATAGATCAAATTTTTCGCAATAATGGTTTTACGCTTATGAAACAATCGGAACTTGAGAATCAGATCGAAGATGTGAGTGGGAAAGTAGCATTAAAGAAAATTTATATAAACAAATTTGATGAAATGTATTTTGTAGTAGAAGGAAACCTAAGTAAAAACATTTTAGATGAAATTTTAGAAATTTGTTTAGAATCAGAAAAAAATGTAGAAATAAGTAAGAATTATAAATCAAATTGGGTATTAGTTTTGCTTACATCAATTGAGGCTGAGTTGTCGTGGAATCAGAGAAAACGTGTGTTGTTTATAGAAGAAAATAAATATTTTTGTAGAAAATATGTAATGTGGTATACAGCTGAAGAAAAAGAGGAATTAGAGAAACTATGTGAAAGTGATTATTCTACTTCCAATATAAACAGTATTATTGAAAGTTATAGTAATTTTAGCAAGTTTAAAAACTCGGAAGACAAAGGATATGATTGCCTGAGCAGAATTTTTGTTAAACTTCCTTTTTTAAATTTAACTGATTTAAGAACTACCGATAAAACAATTTTAGATTACATTGAGAAAGAATTAAATGATATTAGTAAGGGACTAGCGGAGAAATTAGAAACAGGGGAATTAGAAAATATAGAATCTGATATTATATTGTCCGAAAGAGAACAGAAAAGTATAGACAAAAAAGTGGCAGCGTTAATCAAGGAGAAAAAATAGATGGAATACTATATTAACAAGTTGTATATATGCAATTTTAAACCATTTGTATATGAAGAAAAAACGGAAAAGCCCTATGTAACTATTGACTTTAGTAATGGAGATAATAATATACAGTCTATGATTCTATCGGGTCCTAATGGTTATGGAAAAACTTCTATTTTCCAAGCGATTTATTTTTTGCTGTCAGGAATTATAGATCCAGGAGAATATGTAGATGGAAGAAAGAAGAGTGTGGAGCATATTATAATTAACGATTTATCGAAGCCTTGTTTTGTTGCAATAGAATTTATAGATAAAGTGGGTGAGTGCTTTACATTTATTAGATATACAAAGGAAGGCGTACCCGGTACGGCCAAAAAGACGGAAAAAGAAGCGGCTGATTTTCAGTTATATTTTGCAGAAGGAAAATTTTCTTTTCAAGATTTTATGATGGGAAAATGTGAAAAGAAAACAAGAAAAGATATTGAGGATAGGATTGGAGAAAAGAATATCTTGGATTGGATTAATAGAAACTATATTCAGCAGGAACATGAGAGTGATATAGTTCTTAAATCTGATAAAGAACGAGTTAATTTTTTGAATAATCTTATAGATATGGAGACTGATAAATATTTTTTACAGGTTAAACAGAGGAGAGATTTAGTTCAACAAAATATATCATCTTTGCAAAATGAAATAAAAAGTTTGATACAGAAAGTCAATGTTGGAGTTGAGGAGGTTCAGGGGGAGGAACCAGTTTGTCCACAAGTATATCCTAAATTGGATTATTTCTGGGACAGAGAAAGATATGAAGAGTCAGAGCCTTTTCGCGAATATGAAGAAAAAGCAAGGCGAGTATTGGAAATAGTAAGTCATTCCTCTAAATATGAGCATAAGAGAAAACTTGATTTGATAGAGCAATTACATAATAGTGAATCAATTTATAAATTTTATATTTTAACTCTTTATGAACTAGATAAAAGAAATGCATACACAAATTCCTTTGCTAAAAAGCATTACCTGAAAAAATTGACAGAAGAAGATTCGATATGGACGTTAGATTTGAATGAAAAATATTTGGGTAAAGATTTTAGTTCAAAAATCCACCAAATTAGACAAGAACATCAAAAGTATCTTAACAATCTGGATGATAAACAACGTTTGTATCAACAGATAGGGGCGTTCAGAAATATTTTTAAGGGGAAAGAAGAAATCATCGGAGATATTTTTAATGAGCATTGTCCTTTATGCGGTAGCAACTTTGAGGGGGGAAATATTTCTTTTGGGCAGGCAGTTCGTCAGGCTGATAATATTTTTATAGAGACACAAAAAGTTCTAGATACTGTACTAGAGGAACAGGCTGAATCTTGGAAAACGGAAATAATGAAAATAACAGAGCAAATAACGCAATGGATTGGAGAAGAAGTTAAAAATGATTTTGCATATAATGATATACAAAATCTGGGGGATCATTTAACTCATATCAATACCTTAGAGAAGATATTGAATGAATTAAGTGATTTAGTAGGGGAGGATACTTTAACAATTTTCACAGATAAGACAGAATTTAGACAGCACTATAAAAACATAGACGAATATGAAAAGGCGGTGTCAGATTTAAAGAAATCAATTGAATTAATTCTTCAAAAAATGGAAGCAACAGCCAATAGGAAAGACTACTCAGAATACGAGATTGATGAATTGGCATACGCTGAAAATAGAGAAAAGATCGCACTTTTATCTGGGGAAAATGGACGGATAGATTCTTTGAAACAAAAAATTAGTCAACTTCAATGGCTGAAAAAGAAAAAAAATGCTTTAGAATATTCGTCTAATAAGGCATTATATGAAGAAAATTTGATTGAAATCAAGAAATTATATGAAAAGGAAGCAAAATTAAATAAAGTATTAGAATGCCAGGAAACGGCAAGAAAGAAATATTTAAATGATATTATGAAATATTTGGAGATTCCTTTATATATTTATAGTGGCAAACTTATACAAACACATCAAAATGGTCTTGGCATATTTTGTTTTACAGGTTCAAAAGAAAATGCACTTACAGAGTTTAAGATGACAACTGATAAGAAAGAGATTAGTAAAAAACTGGATGTAAGTAATAAATTTAGTACGGGACAGAAAAATGTAGCTAATATAGCGTTGATGCTGGCATTGAAAAAAATAGCAGCAACTAATTTGGATGTTTTTATGATAGATGATCCTTGTCAATCATTGGATGAGTTAAATATAGCATCATTTGTTGAAATTATAAAAAATGAGTTTACTAAGACGCAGATTATTTTATCTACGCACGAGGATAAAATAGCAAGCTATTTCAAGTATAAGATTGATAAAATAGGAAAAGAAATTATTATGTTTAATGTACATAATAGACTTTATGATGTTCAAAATTAATTGAATTATGTCTAGTTTTCAGGCGATAATTTATTTCTTTTGGAGATGGAGGAAAAATATGGCAGAAAACCAAAACATTGAATGGAAAGAATCTTGGCGCGATGAGTATTTGAAATGGATCTGTGGTTTCGCAAATGCTCAAGGCGGCAAGATATATATTGGCACCGATGATAATGGTACTGTCATTGGTGTACCGGACAGCAAAAAGCTACTTGAAGATATTCCCAATAAGGTGAGGGATATTCTTGGCATTATTGTGGATGTGAATCTACTGACACAAGATGGGAAAGAGTATATTGAAATCTGTGTCAATCCGAGCAGTTATCCGGTCAATTACAAAGGAGAATATCATTATCGGAGCGGCAGTACAAAGCAGCTTCTCAGAGGAGCAGCTTTGACAGAGTTTCTATTGTCTAAAACAGGATATAAATGGGATGCCGTTCCGGTAGATGGTGTTACTGTTGAAGATTTGGATAAAGAAAGTTTTGATATTTTTAGGCGGGAGGCCTTGCGGAGCGGCCGAATGACAGAAGAAGATCTGAATATGAGCAATGAACAGCTTTTGGACAGCCTTGGTCTTTTTGAGCAAGGCAGGCTGAAACGTGCGGCAATTCTTCTGTTTCATCGCAATCCGGAGAAATGGGTTACAGGTGCGTATATCAAAATCGGATATTTTGGAGAAGGCTCTGATCTGCGTTATCAGGACGAGATTCATGGTTCATTATTTATACAGGCAGACAGGGTTATAGAATTGATTTACCTGAAGTATATGAAGGCAATGATATCTTATGACAATGTTACCAGAATTGAAACATATCCGCTTCCGAAAGCGGCTGTCAGGGAGGCGGTATATAATGCGATTATTCATTCTAATTATGCAGCATTAGTTCCGATACAGATTCGGATTCATGAAGATGCAGTGTATATCAGTAATGACTGTGTATTTCCGGTAGGCTGGACAGTGGAAACATTGATGGAGCGCCATCGTTCGCAACCTTATAATCCGAATATTGCCAATGGATTTTTCAGGGCAGGATATGTAGAAACATGGGGACGTGGGATAGAGAAGATATGTGAAGCTTGCAAAAAGCATGGTGTTCCTTTGCCTGAATATAAAATTCATTTAGAAGATATTATGGTGAAATTTACGCCTTTATTGAGCGCTAAAGTGCCAAAAGAACAAAATGGCACTTTAAGTGGCACTTTAAATGGCACTTTGGAAGAAAAGATATTATTGACGATAAAGAAAAATCCTCATGCAACGCAGCAACAGATTGCGCTGGAGATTGATTGTTCTGAACGAAAAGTAAAACGCCTTATGAAAGCAATGCAGGAAGAGGGCATTATTGAACGTGTCGGCGGTCGGAAATTAGGACAATGGATTGAAAAATAAAGTTTACTTTGACAAGACATATGAAGAAAAAGGTTCCACTTAAACAGAAAATCTATCTGCCGGAATATTTTAAAGGTAATGTGGCCCAATCATTTCAAAAAGAGTCTGACCAGAGATTATTGTACTGGGATTTTGATAACGATCTTGATGAAAAGATAAAGATACAGATAGAAATACTTCTGAATGAAATCGTAAGAACAATAAAAAACAGAGAAGATAGACGAAACAGGTACTTGCTTCCGTTAAAGTGCCTGTTTTGTTATGCTGAAAAAAGTGGTCTAAAAGATATTATGAAAATGGAGCAAGATCAGGAGCAGGAATATTATTCTATGTTGAAAAGAGAATATGACAATATTTGTCCAAGCCCAAAGAAATTTATGCTGTTTTGCCGGAAAATATTATTTCTGGAGTCTACGGAAATTGATTGGGAAGCCAATGTTTGGTTTGTTGAGCGGTTGAATATTTTGCCAGAAAGATATAGCCGCAGTAATACGATCGATAGTTTTTCCTTTTTGGATATTGAGTGTGCTGAAAATCGACAGGGCTTGCAGAAATACTTAAAATATCTTTTGACGGTTACTTCTTTGAATTTGGGAACCATTTGTATTCATCATACTTATATCAGAGCCTTCCTGAAATTTTTAGAAGAATCTCAGAAGAACATATTGGATATTGATTCTACTATTATAAAAGAATATTTTAATCGATTGGCTATGCAAAATATTAAAGCTCAAAGTTATAACAACAAACTGCAGGTTATTTCGGCATTTTTACGCTACCTGCAAGTGACTGGTTGCATTAGTGAGTTTTCTAATCCGATTGCATTGTATTATAAGAAGAATTATCCGACCGTAAATGAAATAGACAAATTAGATCAAAAGTTGGATTTGTTAACGGTTCATCTCAGGGAATTTCCAGAACAGCTGCGGATAATGAGTCTGATTCTACTTTTTACAGGGATTAAAAAAGGTCAATTATTCCTTTTAAGAAATGCGGATTTTTATTATAAAGATGAGCATAGCTGGATGAAGGTGCCGGATACTACCAGAAGTATCCCTGTTCCTGACATCCTGCATTGGCTTGTCCTGAAATATTCGGATAGAAATCATATACATATAGAAAATCTGCTTTTTCTAAATGATGGTAAGAAGTTTACTGCTGAAGGTTTCCAAAATGCAATCATGAAAGCGTGCAGAAAGGCCGGTATATTGACAGATGAGTATGTGTTTAAAGGAAACGGCTATCAGAAAGAATTGTGTAAAGCATTTTATAGGAACGGTACTTCGATTCAGACAATCCGTGATTATATGGGCTATTCAACGGATGAAATTGTAAAGAAAAATATTGGACTGGTTGATGAAGAACTGGCTAAAAAATCCATGGAATATTATGAAAAGATGGAAAACAACCTGGGAGGGAATTTATTAATGGCGAAATACGATAAGATGAATGAAGTCAACCGCCAGGAAAGCAGAAGAAAAATAGCACTTGCTGTTGAAGAAATCCGCAGAACGGCATCGGAAGGAAAATCATTATCAGTGGCTGAACTTTCGCAAAATACAGGTCTGTCCAGAGGATTCTTTTATAAGAATGAGGAAGTAAAGTCTGTGCTGAATGAAGAACGAGAAAAGGCCGATCAGAGCAAAATGGCGCAGATTAAGCGGGAAGTGCGAGAGAAAAGTCTGGAGAAACAGGTGGAGATTTATCAGAATGAATTGAAGAGATTGCTGGAAGAAAACGAACGATTGAAAAAAGAAAATCTAAAGCTGGCAAAAAAACTGGAAAAGATGTCCAAAAATAGAGGTTTGACAGAACGGATGGACAGTTAAATAAAAAATGTGTATTGTGTAAAATGGCTATAAAATAAGGATTTTTTATTAGATGTGAGATTTTACTATCCGAACTGGAACGCAGACCTTCCTATGCCGTTGTATACCTTTCTTGAGGAATATGATTTCAGCGGTAAGACCATTATTCCCTTTACTACTCATGGTGGCAGCGGTTTTTCTAGGACCGTTCAGACGATTTCTGATTTACAGCCGGATGCAACGGTAATCACTGATGGACTTTCCATTTCCCGAAACAGTGTCGCGGAAGCAGAGGACGAGGTTGTAAATTGGGTAAATGGGCTGAATTTAGCAACTGAGTAATAATAACAGGCAGGCTCTTGGCATGGCAATGACAGTATTATTGCTGTTTTTTATGGCGCGGCAGCTTTCTGGCACACTATGTTTCCAGGGGAATTCAAAGGTTGATCGGGAGGAGAAAAAACTTGTGGAGAAAAAGGAGTAAATATTTTGTCCGTTTAATCTCCCTTTTGCTTGTATTGCCGCTCTCAGGGTGCGGTACAGAGGGAAAAGCGGAGGAGGAACATACGGTTGGTGTGTTTGCAATGGGTACATACATGACTTTGACTGCCTATGGAGAGTCAGCAGAGGCAGCGCTTACGATTTCTGAGGATAGAATCAAAGAACTGGAAGCTCTTTGGTCAACTACTGACGAGAACAGCGATATTTATAAAGTGAATCAAAGCGGCGGCGCACGAACAGAAGTTAGCGAAGAAACCGCAGAGATTTTGCAATTTGCGATTGATATGGCAGAACAAACGGGAGGTTTCCTCGATCCGACCATTTCCCCGGTGGTTACCGCGTGGGGCTTTATTAGTGGAGAATACTATATACCTACTGAGAATGAATTGACAGACTTGTTACGAAATGTAGACTATGAAAAAGTGCTTTTAGAAGGAAATTTTGTAACCTTGCCGGACGGGATGCAGTTGGATCTCGGCGCGGTGGGAAAAGGATATACGGGCGACATAGTAGCAGAATTACTAAAAGAGCAGGGAATTACTTCGGCTCTATTGGATATAGGCGGAAATGTCCAGATGGTTGGCAGAAAACCGGATGGCAGCAGGTGGCGGCTTGGCATACAGAACCCGTTTGGGGAAGGCAGCCTGGGTATTCTGGAGAGCGAGGACGGCGCCGTGGTAACTTCTGGAAACTATGAGAGGTATTTTATAGGCGAGGATGGGAAGCAATATGGGCATATTATAGATCCTTCCACTGGCTATCCGGCAGAAAGCGGTTTAGCCTCCGTTTCCATTATCGCAAAAGAAGGCAAACTGTGCGATTCCTTGTCTACGGCAATTTATGTGATGGGGCTTGATGAGGCAACAGAATACTGGAAAGAAAACGGCGGTTTTGAGATGCTGCTGGTAACAGATGAAAACGAGATTTATCTGACAGAGGGAATTAAGGACGATTTTACTCTGAATGAGAGTTTTTCAGATATGGAGACATATGTGATAAAAGGATAGACTGATGATTGACACGAATCATTATAATAAATGAGGAGCCAGAAATCAGTATGGATCTCAGGCTCCTTTTTTGGTTATAATGTATCGCCGCGGCGAACGTATCCCGGTTTGTCCGGATCAGAAATCAGTTCTTTTACATGTGTCAGTCTTGCATGCTTATCTACAACCTGGTTCTCCAGGTGAACATTTTCGCCGATAACGGATGTCGGCAGGATTACACTGTTTTTAATAACAGCTCCTTTTTTGATAATACATCCACGTCCAATGATAGAATTTTCTACGGTTCCCTCAATAAGGCAGCCATTGGACACAATAGAATTTTTTACATCTGCAGACTCAAAATACTGTGTCGGGCAGGAATCATTTGTACGTGTGTAAATCGGCCAGTCATCACTAAACAGGTTCTGCGCAGCCTTTAGGTCTATCAAGGAAATATTTGCATCGTAATAGCTCTTGAAGTCTGTGATTGATGCGAAGAATCCACGATGGGATACGCCGCGTACATCCAAATCCTCGCAGGAAATATTTACGATGTCCGCCAGGGTGTACATGGAAGACATTTTCTTTGCTTTATAAATTAATTCGATGAAAAGTTCTTTTTTCATCACATAAGTATCCATGAAAATGTTCCTGTTTTTCGCGTTTCCACGGTTCTGCTCCAGCGACAGTACACCTTTTTGACGATTCAAGTTCAAGGTGTTACATTCAAAAAAGGCGTCCTTTGCATTGTCTACTGAATGATAAAGAAGCGTGATGTCAGCGCCGGATTCTATGTGGTTCTGAAGAAGCATATCATAATCCATGGTGTAAACCATGTAGCTTGGAGCGATGACAACATATGGATAGCGTACGTCCTCAATAGCTTCCATATTGTCCATGTAAGCAGCAATGTCTGTGCTGTACAGGCTGTCGTAAGAAGTATTTTCTCCAAAAAGAATATGTAATCTTCCGCTTTTTGAATTGATATTATAATGGCGTCCTGTACCAAGATGTTCTACCAGGGCACGCGGTTTTCTGCGTATATATACCTGAATATGGTCTATTCCGCTATTTGTCATATTTGAAATCGGAAAATCAATTACGCGGTATCTTCCAAGGAAGGAGAATGCACCGATAGGGCGGTAAGGTTGAAGCCCTTCTACCCGGATGTGGTTTCCGGCAAAATTTACAATACCAAATGCTTTAGACATATTATTCTACCCCCTTTACACGCTTTGATACCAGTTCAATGTGTTCGCTCTTGGCGTCGCCCACTACGGCCTGCTTTCCAATCTTTACATTATCTGCAACCAGTGCACGGTTGATAACAGCACCTTCTTCTACAACAACTCCGGGCATTAGTACGCTGTCAATAACCTTAGCTCCCGGTCTGACTTTAGCGCCGGTAAATAATACGGAATTACTTACCTCGCCTTCGATGACACAGCCCTGTGTGATGAAAGCACGTTTAATGGATGCGTCCGGCCCGATATACTGTGGAAGTGCGGCAACATCCTGGGTATAGATTTTCCAGGTAGAGTCGTCAAGGTTAAGCTCATTATTCTTGTCCAGCAGATCCATATTAGCTTCCCATAAGGAATCAATCGTTCCCACATCTTTCCAATATCCCTTAAATTTGTATGCAAGCAGGTTACGTCCGTCATTCAGAAGAGTCGGGATGATATCCTTGCCAAAATCGTGGCTGGAATCAGGATTTTTCATATCTGCGATAAGCATCCGGCGCAGCAGTTTCCAGTCAAAAATATAAATACCCATTGATGCAAGATTGCTCTTTGGATTAGCGGGTTTCTCTTCAAATTCAACAATGCGTCCGTTTTCGTTTGTATTCATAATACCAAAACGACTTGCTTCTTTCATTGGAACTTCAATAACTGCGATTGTTGCATCTGCCTTCTGAGCCTTGTGTTCAGCAAGCATTTTGGCATAGTTCATTTTGTAAATGTGGTCTCCGGAAAGAACGAGCAGGTATTCTGGAGAATAACTGTCGATAAAATCAATATTCTGTGAAATTGCATCTGCCGTTCCGCGATAAACATCAAGATTGGCATCTGCTTTTTCGCGTGGCGGAAGTACAAAGACACCGCTGTCTTTTGCATCAAGACCCCAGCGTCCGCCTGCAGCTACATAGCTGTTCAACAGGATGGATTCGTACTGTGTAAGGACGCCCACAACATCAATGCCACTGTTTGCACAGTTACTGATAGGGAAATCAATGATACGGTACTTTCCACCATATGAAACGGCAGGTTTTGCCACTTTGTTTGTAAGCTCATGTAAACGACTTCCACGGCCGCCGGCCAGTATCATCGCTAACATATTGTTCTGTTTCATAATGAACCCTCTCTTTCAATATTTCTTACTATATATTGTACAATTTTTTTGATGTTATTTCCACAATTTTGTGCAAAAAATACGGTATATTGCGAAAAAAATTTATTGAATTAAAGTAAAAAGAATCTTATATATTACAAATAGGAAGTTATAGCAGATGCGCCATAATATAGGCATAAATTTCCTGGTTCTTTTTCTCCCAGTTGACGGCTATTTTTTCTGCCTCGGCTTCGGTGGGAACAGTTATTGTCAGGTCAATCAGAGGCAGTCCGCTTTCAATGACCTGGCAGCGGACAGAGTATTCCATGTTTGTATTACGGTAGTAGTCCGCTTTTACAGAGACTTCATTTTTCAGTTCGTATTGTTTTTCAGATAAATATTGTTCGATATCCTGCTGGATGGCGGGAGAAATGTCATTTTTAAAGTATTGCAGGGTCTCGTGACCTTCCTCGGTCAGATGGTAGAGGGTACGGTTTCGGGCAGCCTCTTCCCGGATGAAGCCTGATTCTTTTAGTTCAGCGATAACCTGCTGGATTTTAAAATAATTCGTGTATCCTTTATCCAGAATAAATTCTGAAATCTGTGAGTTGGTTAATGGAAAATCCACTTTGTTCAGAATGTAAAGCACGATTAGTTTATAAAGTGTAAACGGTTCTGCCATGAGAACAACTCCTTCCCTGCCAGATATCCTGGCGTTTAAAATAAGCCTGCATTTGGTTCAGTACCTTCCGTTTGTCTCTGCTCCAGAGAGGTTCCATTAAAAGATGTTTTGGACCGTCGCCGGTGAGACGATGGATGACAATATCGGGACGTAATTCACAAATACAAGAACCGAGCAGTTCAAAATATTCTTCCATATCAGGAATCCAGAAAGGGTGTTCCTGATAGTAAACGGCAAGGTCAGTGTTTTTGAGAATATGCAGAAGCTGCAGTTTAATTCCCTGTATATCCGTCTGATTTAAATAGTGGATGGTGTCGAGCATCATCTCTTTGGTCTCCCCGGGCAATGCCAGTATTACATGAGTGATAACTTCTATACCGGCCAGGCGGAGATTGGCCGCGGTTTTATCGAAAACGTCTGTAGAATAACCGCGGCGGATCAGTGCAGCAGTTTCTTCGTGGATTGTCTGAAGCCCCAACTCTACCCATACAGGCTTTATCTTGTTCAGATCTGCAAGAAGTTCTATTACATCAGAGTTTAAACAGTCTGGCCTGGTGGCAATAGACAAAATCCGGATGTCGGGATGCCGGATAGCTTCTGTAAAAATTTCCTTTAAATAAGAGGTGGGGGCATAGGTATTGGTGTATGCCTGAAAATAAGCAATGTATCCGGTGCCGGAGTGTTTTCTCGCAACCAGCTTTTTCCCGCTTTCAATCTGTGCAGTAATGGAGAGATGCCGATCAGAAGCAAAATCACCGGAGCCGCCTTCACTGCAGAAAATGCAGCCCCGGGTTCCCAGACGGCCGTCCCGGTTGGGGCAGGTCATACCGCCGTCCAATGCAATTTTGTAAAGTTTTTCGCCGTAAGTCTGCTTTAGATAATAATCCAGCGAGTAGTAGCGTTTTTCTCCCCAGCGCATTAGATGTGTGCCTTAATTGCTTCACTGACTACCTTTGCCACACGTGGGTCGAATGCTTCTGGTAGAATATTATTTTCATTCAGATCTTCTTCTGCTACCAGTCCGGCAATGGCATGAGCGGCGGCAAGCTTCATTTCTTCTGTAATCTGAGAGGCACGCCCTTCTAAAGCGCCTTTGAAAATGCCGGGAAACGCAACTACATTATTTACCTGATTGGGGAAGTCGGACCGTCCGGTTCCTACGACTCTGGCTCCTGCCTCTTTTGCCAGATCCGGCATGATTTCCGGAACCGGATTCGCCATAGCAAAAAGAATGGCATCTTTATTCATAGAAGCAACCATTTCTTTTGTTACAATATTAGGAGCGGATACGCCGACAAATATATCTGCACCCTTCAATGCATCGGCAAGAGTGCCGGATTTATTCTCCAGGTTGGTGACTTCCACCATTTTTTCCTGCATCCAGTTCAGATTCGGAGAATCTTTACTGAGGATTCCGTTGATGTCGCACATGGTGACATCTTTAAAGCCATAGGTGAGGAGAAGCTTTGTGATAGCTACGCCCGCGGAACCGGCTCCATTTACTACGACCTTCGAAGATTCCTTGGCTTTTCCGGTTACCTTCATGGCGTTCATGATCCCTGCCAATACGACGATGGCAGTTCCGTGCTGGTCATCATGGAAAACAGGGATGTCAAGCAGCTTTTTCAGACGTTCTTCTATCTCGAAACAACGAGGAGCACTGATGTCTTCCAGGTTAATACCGCCAAAAGCAGGAGCAATATGAACCACCGTTTTGATAATTTCCTCTGTATCTTGCGTATCCAGACAGATAGGGACGGCATTGACACCGCCAAATTCCTTAAATAATACAGCCTTTCCTTCCATAACCGGCATAGCGGCAAGAGCGCCGATATTTCCAAGGCCAAGAACAGCGCTTCCATCAGAGATAACCGCTACGGTATTGGATTTCATGGTATATTTGTATGCAGCTTCCTTATCCTGAGCGATGACCTTGCATGGCTCAGCAACACCGGGAGTGTAGGCAATCGCCAGATCCTCTCTGGAAGCTACACGGGCTTTTGCTGTTGTTTCTATCTTTCCATTCCATTCTTCATGCATTTTAAGAGCTTTTTCATTCGTTGTCATTGTAATTCACCTTTTCTTTATATTCACTATCTTCGCATCGTTTATAATCATATCATTCTTAAAGATGCAATTCAACAAAGTTTCGAAAAAGGAAAGGAAAAAATGCTTTGAAATTATTGGAAGATAGTGTATAATACAAATATATTTCAATTGGTCAGGTCAGACTGAGATTCCCGCTATATAGTGATATGGTGAAAAATAGAAAGGATTTTAATTTATGATGAGAGAAAAATATGAATCTCTTCCGCTGGCAACGCTTCGGGATCTTGCAAAAGCAAGGGAGATTACGGGTATATCTTCTATGAAGAAAGCGGAATTAATAGAGCGTATGCTGGAAGAAGATGTAAAGGACAAGGAGCGTTCAGCGAATACCGGGGACAAGGAACTTCATGATATTGACAAGCTGGACAGTGGAATTACGGCAAATGGTATTCTGGAAGTACTGCCGGATGGTTATGGATTTATCCGGTGTGAGAATTATTTGCCGGGAGAGAATGATGTGTATGTATCACCGTCGCAGATTCGACGTTTTAATTTGAAGACGGGCGATATTTTAGAGGGAAACACCCGGATTAAAACACAGCAGGAGAAGTTCAGTGCGCTCTTATATTTGACACGGATTAACGGCATTCATCCGGGAATTGCGGCGAAACGTCCGAATTTCGAAGACCTGACGCCGATTTTCCCTAATGAGAGACTTTCTCTTGAATGTGGAAAGAGCAGTACTTCTATGCGTATTATGGATCTTTTATCCCCTATTGGTAAAGGACAGAGGGGGATGATCGTATCGCCGCCGAAAGCAGGTAAGACAACCCTTCTGAAGCAGGTGGCTCTATCTGTGCGTAAAAATAATCCGGAGGTACACCTTTTGATTCTTTTGATTGATGAACGTCCGGAGGAAGTTACAGATATCAAGGAAGCGATTGAAGGAAATAATGTAGAAGTTATTTATTCTACTTTTGATGAATTGCCGGAACATCATAAGAGGGTATCTGAGATGGTAATCGAACGTGCGAAGCGTCTTGTAGAGCATGGGAAGGATGTTATGATACTGCTTGACAGCATTACGCGCCTGGCAAGGGCGTATAATCTGACGGTTCCGCCTTCAGGAAGAACTTTGTCCGGTGGTCTTGACCCGGCAGCCCTTCATATGCCGAAGCGTTTTTTTGGCGCGGCAAGAAATATGCGCGAGGGCGGAAGTCTTACTATACTTGCGACTGCGCTTGTGGACACCGGAAGTAAGATGGATGATGTCGTTTATGAAGAATTTAAGGGTACCGGTAATATGGAATTGGTATTAGACAGGAAATTATCAGAAAAGAGGATGTTCCCGGCTATTGATATTCCAAAATCAGGAACCAGAAGAGAGGATCTGCTCTTATCAAAGGAAGAGCAGGAAGCAGTAGATTCTATGCGGCGGGCGCTTAACGGAATGCGTGCAGATGAAGCAGTAGATAACATTTTAAATATGTTCTCCAGAACCAGGACGAACAACGAACTTGTTCAATTAGTAAAAAAGACAAAATTCATCTAGACAAGAGAAGGTTTTTGTGATACAATGACAGAGCTGTTTAGAGAGTGAAATTCAATTAAGTGCTATGCACAAGTAAATAAAGAAGAGGTGAAAACAATGAAAGAAGGAATACATCCAAATTATCATCAGGCAACAGTAACCTGCAACTGTGGCAACACATTCGTGACAGGTTCTACAAGCGAAGACATCCATGTGGAAATCTGTTCCAAATGTCATCCGTTCTATACAGGACAGCAGAAAGCTGCACAGGCTCGTGGCCGTGTTGATAAATTTAACAAGAAATACGGATTTAACAAATAGTATGGAAAGCAACGGGTTGAGGTTTTACAAATCTCAACCCTTTCTGTTATTAAGGTATAGGAGAAGGATATGAAATCATCAAATATTGGCGGTCAGGCAGTGATGGAAGGGATTATGATGAAAAATGGCGACGACTACGCCGTGGCAGTCAGAAAATCAGATGGGGAGATTGTGGTATCCGTGGAAACCTATCATAGCATTGTCGGTAATTTTAAAAGCCTGACAAAGATTCCCTTTATACGAGGCGTGTTTAACTTTATTGATTCTATGGTGCTTGGTATTAAGACTTTGATGTATTCGGCGAGTTTTTTTGAAGAGGAAGAAGAGAATGGAAGTAAGAAACCATTGACAGATGCAGAAGCTGCCAAACAGGAGAAACAGGAGAAGCTTTTGATGGGTGGAACGGTAGTGTTTTCTTTTGTATTGGCAATCGGCATTTTTATGATATTGCCGTATTTTTTATCAAGCCTTTTGAAGCCATTGATTTCTTCCTATAATATAAGGACAATTATAGAAGGATTTGTAAGAATAGGGATTTTTGTAATTTATGTTCTTCTGATTTCAAGGATGGAGGATATTCAAAGGACATTTATGTATCACGGGGCAGAACATAAATGTATTAACTGTATTGAGCATGGGCTGCCGCTTACTGTGGAAAATGTAAGAAAGAGTTCCAGACAGCACAAGCGCTGCGGAACCAGTTTTCTGTTCTTTGTGTTGGCAATTGGGATTATCCTGCTTTTTATTGTGCGGGCAGAGTCGCCTCTTATGCGTGTGGTAATTCGTATTGCCCTGCTCCCGGTAATTGCAGGGATTTCCTATGAGGTTCTCAAACTTGCCGGAAGAAGTGAGAATAAATTTGTCAATCTGCTTAGCAAGCCGGGACTCGCAATCCAAAAGCTTACCACGAAGGAACCGGATGATTCCATGATTGAGGTGGCAATTCAGGCGGTGGAAGCTGTGTTTGACTGGAGGAAATATGAAGAAGAGAATTTCTGATATACTTGCAGAAGGACAGAAAATTCTTCAGGAAGCGGGAATAGAAGACTGTAGTCTGGATGCATGGTATCTGCTGGAATGGGCGGCGGGAATAACCCGTGCGGTGTATTATGCCCATCCGGAAAAAGAACTGACCGATGCACAGGAGAAGCAGTATCGGGCAAGTATTGAGGCAAGAAGCAGGCGCATCCCTCTCCAGCATATTACCGGAGAGCAGGAATTTATGGGGTTGACCTTTAAAGTGGATGAACATGTACTGATTCCCAGGCAGGATACGGAAATTTTAGTGGAAGCCGGATTGGGACAGATGAAGCCGGGGATGCATGTGCTGGATATGTGCACTGGTTCCGGCTGCATTATTATCAGCTTGGAGAAACTCTGGTTCCAGAGAAAAGAAGCGGATTTAAAAAAGCAGACGCAGTTTACAGGGGCAGATATTTCCCGTGAGGCTCTTGTGAAAGCACAGGAGAATGTTCAGATGCATAAGTCATCTGTAAAATTAGTACAAAGCGATTTATTTGAACATATAAAAGACAGATATGATATGATTCTTTCTAATCCTCCGTATATTCCGACGGCAGCGATTGAAGGGCTGCAGGCAGAAGTACGTTGCCATGATCCTTATATTGCATTGGACGGAAAAGAAGACGGATTGTATTTTTATAGAAGGATAATAGCAGACGCACGTGAACACTTGGCGGATAGAGGCTGGCTTTTATTTGAAATCGGATACGACCAGAAAGAATCGGTTGAAGAGTTGATGAAGGCTGCCGGGTATGTGGAAATATTTGCAAAAAAAGATCTTGCGGGACTTGACCGCGTAGTTGGCGGCAGGTATATTAAATAAGAAGTAAGTTACTATTCACAGCCGATTTGAAATCCAATATGGATTCGTCGTGCTTGCACGTAAGAAGATATATTGGATTTCAAATCAGGACTGCGGAGCAGTCACCCCACCCATATAAGCAGTCTTAGCTCCGTCAGGAGCGGGACTGGAGTATCGAAGATACGACGAGTGCGCATGCTGGTGGGGTGCTGTGAATAGTAACAAGAAGTAAGTTGGGAGGAAAAGAAGATGTTTGACAAATTAGAGGATTTGCTCATTCGTTATGAGGAGATTATGAGCGAGCTTCAGGAGCCGGATGTGGTAAATGACCAGAACCGTTTTCGCAAGCTTATGAAAGAACAGAATGACCTGACTCCGATTGTTGAGGCATATAAAGAATATAAGGAAAGCAAGCAGGCGATTGAAGACAGCCTCGCCATGCTGGAAGAAGAATCTGATGAGGAGATGCGGGAACTTGCTAAGGAAGAGTTGAATAGCGCCAAGGCAAGGGTAGAAGAATTAGAGCAGGAACTTAAAATCCTGCTTCTGCCGAAAGATCCAAACGACGAGAAAAATGTTATTGTAGAAATCCGCGCCGGAGCAGGCGGAGATGAGGCGGCGCTCTTTGCGGCGGAGATTTACCGGATGTATGTACACTATGCAGAGAGCCGACATTGGAAGATTGAGCTGGTAGAATGTGAGGAAATCGGTATCGGCGGAATGAAGAATGTAACCTTTATGATTAATGGAAAAGGCGCTTATTCCGTGATGAAATATGAGTCCGGCGTTCACCGTGTACAGCGCGTCCCGGAGACAGAATCCGGCGGGCGTATCCATACGTCTACCATAACAGTAGCAGTCATGCCGGAAGCGGAAGACGTAGATATCCAGATTGATGAAAAAGATATCCGTATAGATGTCATGCGCGCATCAGGAAACGGCGGACAGTGTGTCAATACCACAGACTCCGCAGTCCGTCTGACACATTATCCGACGGGAATCGTTATCTACAGCCAGACAGAGAAGTCGCAGCTGCAGAACAAAGAAAAAGCATTCGCTCTGCTCCGCGCAAAGCTGTATGATTTAGAATGCCAGAAGCGCCACGATGCAGAAGCAGAAGCAAGAAAGAGCCAGATCGGAACCGGAGACCGCTCCGAGAAAATCCGTACTTATAACTTCCCGCAGGGACGTGTGACAGATCACCGTATCGGCCTGACATTATATAAACTGGACAAAATCATGAACGGCGATCTCCAGGAAATCATCGACGCCTGCATCGCCGCCGACCAGGCCGCAAAACTAGCAAATATGAACGACTAGCCGCGAACGCGGCAACAAAAAAAGACAGCCAATGCAAGCTCGCTTGCAAGAGGCTGTCTTTTTTTATTGCCATGTGAGTGTAAACGAACACCGAACGACGGAAGTCGTGAGGTGGAGTTCGCGGTGGGAGGTATGAGGCTACGTGGACTGCTAAGCAGGACAAAGTAGCCTTATTATATTCTATAAGAAAGCAAACGACAGCGAAATAAAATTTGACATAAATTAAAATCTGCGATATAATTATGTCTATCAATCTGAAAGCTTTTCGTATCAATTCCGGGTATTGGCTTTCAGACATCTGATTTTATCTAATCTGCCGGATAACCGGTCAGATTTCCGGGAGTGTCTCCCGTATGTATCTATTTTTTTACATTTTTAAAAGGAGAATGTTGTAAAAGAAAACATTTTTCCGTATAATGAAAGGAGAAGAAATGACAACAAAAAAATCATTAAAGGATTTGAATCTTCTGGATCGCTTCCTCTTTGCAGAGGCAATGGAAGACCCTGTGATTGTGCAGTATATGCTGGAGATTATTCTGGGGAAAGAGATCACCCTGAAATATCCTCCGCAGACAGAAAGGGAGAAGAGAACATCGCCATTAAAACGCTTTGTAAAGCTGGATGTGTGGGCGTGGGACCGGGAGGATGTGTTATACGATGCTGAGGTGCAGAAGGAAGACACGAAAAACTTTCCTAAGCGCAGCAGGCTGTACCAGGCGCTGATAGACGCTAAGCTGCTGAAGCCGGGAGAGACAGACTTCAATAAGATGAACACCGTTTTTATTATTATGATTATGCCCTTTGATCTGTTTGGAGAAGGTCTTTATCAGTATACCTTTGAGATGCGGTGCAAGGAAAGAGAAGGGATAGCACTGGGAGATAAGGCGGTAAGGATATTTCTTAATACGCACGGTACAAATGATGGAGAAGTGGATCCGGAGCTTATAGAGTTACTTCACTACATGGAAAATACAACCGAGGAAGTGAGCAGTCGCTGTAAAAGTGAGAAGATTAAGGAGATGCAGAGGCGTATAGAAGAGATCAAATCCAGTGAAGAGGTAGGTGTGAGATATATGCAGGCATGGGAAGAAAAAGCGCTGGAAAGGCAGAAGGGAAGAGAAGAAGGGAAAAAAGAAGGAGAATTAGCTGGAAAGCTGGAGACGGTTTTAGAATTTTGCAGGGAGCTTGGAGTGTCGAAAGAAGATACAATTATTAAGATTCGGGAAAAGTGCAATCTGTCGGAAGAAGATGCAAGAAAGTATGTTGAAGAGCGGTGGGAGTAAGCCGCATGCGCGGCTAAATTTTCGTTGATGTCAGAACGCCATATACAAAATACACAAAAAACGGTGTACAAAAATGTAGCAGTTCAGCCCGCGCCATTCGCAAAACGCATCTACGATGCTTCTCCGCTGCTATGCAGCTATTTTTGCTCATAAAATGGCGCTCCGCTCATAAGCCGGATCGTGTGTTCGTTCATGCAAGCATGATTCACCCACAATCCGACTTATGGCTGAACTGATACACAAAAATCTTCCAAATAAGTATTGGAATTCATTTTCAAATCATGTATGATAAAATACGGCAGGTTTTTCTCTGCCGTATTAGTATATGTAGCCATGAAAGAAGGATAAAGGGTGAAGGATAAGTTAAAGAAGCTATTTGCATACTATAAGCCATATAGATTTTTGTTTTATAGTGACATGTTTTTTGCAGTCATGGGTGCAGCGGTGACGCTGGTTATCCCACTGATTGTGCGTTATATTACCAGCGAGGTTGTATATTATGAGGCGGCGGATGCAAGACGGGTAATTTTTTATCTTGGAGTGCTGTTGATTTTTCTGGTGTTGGTGGAATTTGGATGTAACTATTATATTTCCTATTTTGGACATGTAATGGGCGCAAAGATGGAAGCGGATATGAGAAGTGATATTTTCGGGCATTACCAGAAGTTGACTTTTGCCTTTTACGATAATCAAAAGGTGGGGCATCTGCTATCCAGGATTACCAGCGATTTATTTGACATCAGCGAGCTTCTTCATCATGGACCGGAGGATGTGCTGATTTCGGTTATTAAAATTGTGGGTTCGTTTGTAATCCTTATGAATATTAATGCGAAGCTGACGGTGACAGCGTTTGCATTTGTGCCGTTGATGGTGGCTTTCGCAGTGTATTATAATATGAAAATGAAGCAGGCGTTTGCCAGAAACCGTGCTAGGATTGCAGATATTAACAGTCAGATAGAAGATAGTCTTGCCGGAATCCGTGTAGTGAAGTCCTTTGCAAACGAAAAGGAAGAACTGAAGAAGTTCAACAAGGGCAATCACAATTTCCTTGAGGCAAAAAAGGACAGTTATAAATACATGGGAATGTATAATTCCGGGCTGACTGCGCTGACTACCCTTGTCACGGTGGGTGTGTTGATTGCAGGAGGGATTTTCCTTACCACAGGCGGGGTGAATGCCCCGGATTTGATTACTTTTCTTTTGTATATTAATAATTTTACAGAGCCGGTAAAGAAGCTGGTGAACTCTGCTGAGCAATTCCAGAATGGATATACAGGATTTGAGCGTTTCTTGGAGATTCTCTCCATTGCGCCGGATATTTCAGATAAACCAGATGCGGTTTCTATGGAAAATATGCAGGGAGATATTGAGTTTAAGAATGTATCGTTTCATTATGAAGATAATGAAGAGAAGGTGTTGAATCATATTAATCTGAAGGTACGTGCCGGAGAATATATGGCGCTGGTAGGACCTTCAGGGGTTGGAAAAACCACTCTATGCAGTCTGATTCCCAGATTTTATGATGTGTCGGAGGGAGAGCTTTTGATTGATGGCGTAGATGTCCGAGACATGAAGTTAAATGACTTGCGCAATAATGTGGGGATTGTGCAGCAGGATGTGTATTTGTTTGCCGGGACGATTATGGAAAATATCCGGTATGGCAAATCGGAGGCAACGGATGAGGAGGTTGTTCTGGCGGCGAAGAATGCCAATGCTCATGAATTCATTATGAGCTTTCCGGACGGATATGATACGGATATTGGACAAAGAGGTGTAAAACTATCAGGCGGCCAGAAGCAGAGGCTATCCATTGCAAGAGTATTTTTAAAGAATCCGCCGATTTTAATCTTTGATGAGGCCACTTCGGCGTTAGATAATGAGAGTGAAAAGGTTGTGCAGAAATCACTGGAAAGTCTGGCGAAGGATCGGACAACTTTTGTGATTGCGCACAGGCTTACAACGATACGTAATGCACAGAAGATATTGGTGCTTACGGAAGAGGGGATTGCAGAGCAGGGCACGCATGAAGAACTGCTTGCAAAAAAGGGAATTTACGAGTCCCTTTATTTTTCAGGGGAGGAAAGGAAATGATTTTCAGGAAAAGAATGATGTCTGCCGCAATGGCAGTTTTAATGACCTGTTCTATGTGTGTTACTTCGACATTGGCAGAGGATAATAAGAGAAAGGAAGCACAGGAAGACCGGGTGACGATTCTGTTTACCCATGATATGCATTCCAGGCTGGATGAATTTAAGTCGGACTCCGGAATGGTTGGAGGCATTGGGCGTTTGAAGACGGAAATAGATGAGAAGAGAGAAGAAAATCCGGCGACGTTTTTACTTGATGGCGGAGATTTTTCTATGGGGACGCTATATCAGACGATCTATGAGACAGATGCGGCGGAGCTTACTATGCTGGGACGGATGGGATATGATGCGACTACGTTTGGCAACCATGAATTTGATTACCGGGCGCAGGGAGTTGCTAATATGTTCCGCAGCGCCTTGGAAAACGAGGCGGAAGATGAGACGCTTACGTTGCCACAGTTTGTGATTGCCAATATTGATTGGGAGAAAAATAATGACGAGGATGACCAGGTGATTCAGAAAGCTCTGGCGGATTATGGAAGTACGCCTTATACGGTTATTGAGCGTGCCGGAGTGCGTGTGGGTGTATATGGCGTGATGGGAGAAGACGCAGAGGCCTGTGCCCCGGAGAGCGGACTGGAGTTTGAAGATATTGTAGAAACTTCAAAGGAAGTTGTGGCGGAATTGCAGAAGGAAGATGTGGATATGATTGTGTGCCTGTCTCACAGCGGTACGTCGGAAGATGCTGATAAGTCGGAAGATGAAATTCTTGCAAAAGAAGTGCCGGAGATTGATGTGATTATCAGCGGACACAGCCATACGGTGCTACCGGAACCTTTAGTATACGGGGATACTGTAATCGTATCAGCAGGATGTTACGGGCAGAATCTGGGAGAATTGAACCTTATCCCCGGAGAAGACGGACGTTGGAAAGTAGAGGATTATGCGCTTGTGGCGATGGATGACAGTGTGGAGCAGGATGCAGAAATCACAGCCTATCTTTCTGATTATAAAGAGATTATCAATGAGGAATACCTGAGCCGGTTTGGTTATACGGCAGATCAGGTTCTGGCTGAGAATGATATTACCTTTTCAGAGGTAGATGACCTTTATGCAAAGCTGGAAGAGTCCAATCTGGGAAATTTGATTTCGGATTCTTACATTTATGCAGTGAAACAAGCAGAAGGAGAGGATTATGAACCAATCGCATTGGCGGTTGTTGCGTCCGGTGTTATCCGCGATACTTTCCAAAAGGGAGAAATTACGGTGTCGGATGCCTTTAATGTCAGTGCATTGGGGATTGGAGCAGACCGGATTACCGGCTATCCGCTGGTCAGTGTGTATCTGACAGGGGCAGAATTAAAGACGGTGGCAGAAATTGATGCATCCGTATCTCCGCTTATGACGGCGGCGCAGCTTTATCCAAGCGGTATGAAGTGGATTTATAATCCGAACCGACTGATTCTGAACCGTGTGACGGCAGCCGGACTTACTGCGGACAGCGTAGGCCAGGAAGATAAGATTTATGTGGATCAGATGGAAAAATTAGAGGATGATAAATTATACCGGGTAGTGTCAGGACTTTATTCCGCACAGATGCTTGGCGCGGTAGAAGATACGTCAAAGGGTATACTTAAGATTACTCCAAAGAACAAAGAAGGAGAGAAGATTACAGATTTTGAACAGTATATCATTCATGACCAGAAGGGAAATGAGGTGAAGGAGTGGTATGCGCTGGCAAGTTATCTGGATTCCTTTACGGAAAATGCAGAAGGTGTGTCAGTTGTCCCTGAGCGTTATGAGGCTCCGGAGGGCAGGAAAGAGATGCAGGATACGAAAAATATTGTAGAACTTCTGAAAAATCCGAATAAGATTGCCCTTGTAGTATATGGGGTGTTGATTCTTATTCTGGTGTTGGTTGTTTTACTGATTCGTTTATGCTATACTAAAATTTATGCTAAGAAAAAAATCAGAAGAGAAGGTAGAAAATGATTGAACTGAATTTTAAAAGAGCAGAATTAGAAGATAAGGAATTGATTTCTCATTATTTTAAACACCATACCAGCAGAAGCTGTGAGAGAACCTTTGTGAATGTGTATCTTTGGTCCAGGCATTACAAGGTGCAGTTTGCGATTGTAGAGGATGCGCTGGTATTTAAGAGCGAAGATGAAGACAGGCTTGCATTTGCTTTTCCGGCGGGAGAACCGGAAAATGTAAAGAAGGCACTTAAGGTGCTCAGACAGTATAGTGAAGAGAGGGGAGTCCCTTTCTGTATGTACAATGTGACGCCGGATAATTTTGAACTGCTGGAGGAGTGGTATCCGCAGCGATTTCGGATAGAGTATAATGAGGATCTTGCTGATTATGTGTATGAATCAGAGAAGCTTATAACTCTTTCCGGGAAGAAGCTGCATGGTAAAAGAAACCATATCAATAAATTCAAGTCACTTTATGAGGACAGATGGAGTTATGAGACGATTACCAGGGAGAATGTAGAAGAATGCTTTCAGATGGCGCTTAACTGGCGGAATCAGAACGGCTGTGAAGAGGATATAGAGAAAAATGCGGAGATGTGTGTGACGCTCAATTCTCTCAGGCTTTTTGAAGAGCTGGAGCTTACAGGAGGTCTTTTGAGAGTGGACGGAAAGATTGTCGCATTCTCTATTGGCGAACCGATTTGTTCGGATACTTTTGTTGTCCATATTGAGAAGGCATTTGCGGATGTACCGGGAGCTTATACTATGATTAACCAGCAGTTTGTAGAACATGAGTGTAAGGATTATAAGTACGTGAACCGGGAAGAGGACACCGGTGAAGAGGGACTGCGGAAGGCAAAGCGTTCTTACCGCCCGGTATTTATGGTAGAGAAAGGCTTGGTTACAGAGAGATAGACACAGGATAAAAAGATAGGAGTGAAGAAGCGATGATAGCAGAGAAAATGAAAGGCATGGTGGCAAATAGTTCCGCTATCCGTGCAATGTTTGAAGAAGGAAATAGGCTGGCAGGGATTTATGGCGCCGAAAATGTGTATGATTTCAGCCTGGGTAATCCGAATGTGGCTGCGCCACAGGCAGTGAAGAAGGCGATTATAGAGCTTTTGGATGAAGAAGATCCGGTGGTGCTGCATGGGTATACCAACAGTAACTGTGGCTATGCGGATGTAAGGAAGGCAGTTGCTGATTCTTTGAATGAACGGTTTGGGACGGCATTTGAAGGGAAAAATATTGTTATGACGGTAGGAGCTGCCGGTGGTCTGAATGTTATTTTGAAAACGCTGATTAATCCCGGCGATGAAGTAATTGCATTTGCTCCTTATTTTGGAGAATACCGTTCCTATACCAATAATTATGATGGTGTTCTTGTGGAAATATCACCGAATACTGTGGATTTCCAGCCAAAACTGGATGAATTTGAAGAGAAAATCACCCCGAAGACGAAAGCGGTTGTTGTCAATACTCCAAATAATCCGACAGGTGTGGTATATTCAGAAGAGACAATCCGGAAAATGGCGGCAATCATGGAGGCGAAACAGAAGGAATATGGGACAGACATTTATCTGATTTCCGATGAGCCGTACCGTGAATTGGTGTATGGTGGAGTAGAAGTTCCATATTTAACGAAATATTATGATAATACAATTGTGGGATACTCTTACAGCAAATCCTTATCCCTTCCGGGTGAGCGTATTGGCTATCTGGTAATTCCTGATGAAGTGAAGGACAGTGAAGACGTACTGTCAGCAGCGAATGTAGCGACCCGTATTCTTGGATTTGTCAATGCGCCTACACTGCAGCAGAAGGTGGTTGCAAAGTGTCTGAATGAGAAGACGGATATTTCTTATTATGACAGAAACAGAGAGACTCTTTATAATGGATTGACGGAATGTGGATTTGAGTGTATTAAGCCGGAAGGGGCGTTTTATCTGTTTATGAAAGCTCCGATTGCGGATGAAAAAGCATTCTGTGCGGCAGCCAAAAAATATAATATATTGATTGTGCCGGGAAGTTCTTTTGCCTGCCCGGGATATGTACGTATTGCGTATTGTGTGGCTTATGAGACAATTGTGAATTCGCTTCCGAAGTTTAAAGAGCTTGCAAAGGAGTATTTTCAGAAATAATGAAGGCATTTGAGAAAAATATCAGAAGAGTAGAACCTTATGTGCCGGGGGAGCAGCCTCAGCGCAAGGTAATTAAGTTAAATACGAACGAAAATCCTTATCCGCCTGCACCGGGCGTGTGGAAGGCGATGCAGGAGATGGATCCAGATAGACTGCGCCTGTACCCGGATCCTACGGCAGAAAGCCTGGTAGATGCCCTGGCAGAATTCTACGGGGTAGGCAGGGATCAGGTGTTTGTGGGAGTTGGGTCTGATGATGTTCTTTCCATGTGTTTCCTGACATTTTTTAATTCGGAAAAACCAATTTTTTTCCCGGACATTACGTATTCTTTTTATAAAGTTTGGGCGGAACTTTATCGGATTCCTTATGAGTGTCAGAAGCTAGATGAGGATTTTAAGATTGTAAAAGAAGATTACTATAGGGAAAATGGCGGAGTCATTTTCCCAAATCCCAATGCACCGACAGCTATTTACGAGGATTTGGACTTTGTAGAAGATATACTTATGCATAATCAGGATGTCATTGTTATTGTAGATGAGGCATATATTGATTTTGCGGGACGGTCTGCACTGGAACTGATTGATAAATATGAGAATCTGATCGTAGTACAGACATTTTCCAAGGCACGCTCCATGGCGGGAATGCGCATTGGTTATGCTATCAGTAATCCGAAGCTTATCAAATATTTGAATGATGCAAAGTATTCCTTTAATTCATACACCATGAATCAGACGTCTCTTTTATACGGGGTGGAAGCTGTAAAGGACAGAGAGTATTTTGAAGAGACGGTGCAGAAAATTGTGGATACGAGAGAATGGGCGAAGGGGGAGCTTGCGAAGCTGGGATTTGAATTCCCGGATTCCAGAGCCAATTTCATTTTCGCAACTCATCCGAACTATGATGCAAAAGAGTTATTTGAAGCATTGAAAAAGCATGATATTTATGTGCGTTTCTGGGGAAGTGAGCGGATTGAGCAATACTTGCGCATTACTGTCGGAACGAAGGAAGAGATGCAGATATTGTTTGATTTCCTGAGAGAGTATATCAATAATAAGTAAGGAGAGGCTTATGACTGAAACATTAGTGCAGAGTGTAATTGATGCTTTAAGCGGGAGCTTTGGCAAAGAAGCAATCGTATTTATTATTTCCATGATTCCGATTCTGGAGCTCAGGGGGGCGCTGTTGGTAGCGGGACCGATTCTTGGTGTACCTGTATCGACGGCGATTCCGCTTTGTATTATCGGAAATATCATTCCTGTTCCGTTTATCTTACTTTTGATTACGCCGATTTTCAATTGGATGAAGGGAACGAAGGTTTTTAGACCGCTTGTAACGAAGCTGGAGACAAAGGCCATGAGCAAGAGTGATAAAATTGAAAAGTATGAATTCTGGGGGCTGGTTCTTTTTGTAGGAATTCCGCTTCCAGGAACGGGAGCGTGGACTGGTTCGTTGATTGCGGCGCTGCTTGGTATTAAATTTAAGAAGGCATTTCCGGCGGTTGTTATTGGAATCTGTATGGCTACGGTGATTATGTGGTTTGTATCTTACGTGCTGTTGGGCGGAGTTCAATTGATCGGGTAAGTCAGGAACATGCCTGTAAGGATTTTTTAAGAGTAAATACGGAGTTGTGTCCGGCGAATTCCGCAGAAACCGTTAGATAGCAGGAGGATGTATGGAACCAGTAATAGTAAGAAATGTGAAAATCGGGGAAGGAATTCCTAAAATCTGCGTCCCAATCGTAGGAGTGACGAGAGAAAATATTATCGAAGAGGCAAAAGCTCTTCACAATATTCCGGCTGATGTGGCGGAGTGGCGTGCAGACTGGTTTGAAAATGTGTTTGATTTTAACGAGGTAGAAAAGATTCTGAGAGAGCTTCGCAAGACACTTGGAGAGATTCCGCTTCTTTTTACCTTTCGCACTTCCGGAGAGGGCGGAGAGAAAGAAATTGAAAGAAATGAGTACGTAAAACTAAACAAATTAGTGACAAAAACAGGTTTTATTGATATTATAGATATAGAGGTTTTTACCGGAGATTCTATTGTAAAAGAGATGATTGAGCAGGCCCATGGCTGTGGGGTGAAGGTGATAGCGTCTAACCATGATTTTAACGGGACGCCTGAGAAAGATGTTATTGTGGGAAGGCTGCGCAGGATGCAGGAGTTGGGAGCGGATATTCCCAAAATTGCGGTGATGCCGGGCAATAAGAAAGATGTACTGACGCTGCTTAGCGCTACCAGGGAGATGGCGGAAGAGTATGCTGACAGACCGATTATTACAATGTCCATGTCAGGAAATGGCGTAATCAGCCGTCTCAGCGGAGAGATATTCGGATCGGCAATGACGTTTGGCGCTGCTAAAAAAGCTTCTGCTCCCGGACAGATGGGGGTTGAGGATTTGAGGCAGGTACTTCAGATTTTACATAAAAGCACCGGTGAGAATACTACGCTTTCATCTAAAGCGTAATATAAATTATTTAAATTATAAGTATATGTTCAAATGAAGGAGGACAACTATTATGAGTAACATGCCAGAAGTAAAAGTTGGAGTTGTAGCGGTAAGCCGTGACTGTTTCCCGGAGAGTCTTTCTGTAACAAGAAGAGAGAATCTGATGAAGGCTTACACAGAGAAATACGGCTCAGAAGGAATCTATGAATGTCCGATCTGTATCGTAGAGAGTGAGATCCATATGGTACAGGCTTTGGAAGATATTAAGAAGGCAGGATGTAATGCATTGGTAGTATATCTTGGAAATTTCGGACCAGAGATTTCAGAGACTCTGCTTGCAAAGCATTTCGAGGGACCAAAGATGTTCATTGCAGCAGCGGAAGAGTCAGGCGACAACCTGCTTGATGGCCGTGGAGACGCTTACTGTGGTATGCTTAACGCAAGCTACAATTTAAAGCTTCGTAACATTCGCGCATATATTCCGGAATACCCGGTTGGAGATGCAGAAGAGTGTGCAGATATGATTCATGATTTCCTTCCAATCGCAAGAGCCATCGAAGGACTGAACAACTTGAAGCTTATCAGCTTCGGACCGCGTCCGCTGAACTTCCTTGCTTGTAATGCACCGATCAAGCAGCTTTATAATATCGGAGTAGAGATTGAAGAGAACTCTGAATTAGACCTGTTTGAAGCGTTCAACAAGCATGCAGGAGATGAAAGAATTCCGGCTGTTGTTGAAGATATGGCAAAAGAGCTGGGAGCAGGTAATAAGAAACCAGAGATTCTCTCCAAGCTGGCTCAGTATGAACTGACATTGAAGGATTGGGTAGAGGAACACAGAGGATACAGAAAATATGTTGCAATCGCTGGAAAATGCTGGCCGGCATTCCAGACACAGTTTGGTTTCGTACCATGCTTTGTTAACAGCCGTCTGACAGCACAGGGAATTCCGGTATCCTGTGAAGTAGATATTTATGGAGCACTCAGCGAGTTTATCGGAACGGTTGTAAGTCAGGATGCAGTAACACTTCTTGACATTAACAACTCTGTACCGAAGGATATGTATGAGTCAGAGATCAAAGGAAAATATAACTATACACAGAAAGATACCTTCATGGGATTCCATTGTGGAAATACAGCTTCCGGTAAGCTGACAAGCTGTGAGATGAAGTATCAGAAAATTATGGCGAGAACACTTCCGGAAGAAGTTACACAGGGAACATTGGAAGGAGATATTGTTCCTGGCGATATCACATTCTTCCGTTTGCAGAGTACAGCAGATAATATCCTTCGTGCTTATATTGCGCATGGTGAGATCCTTCCTGTTGCAACACGTTCCTTCGGAGGAATCGGTGTATTCGCAATTCCGGAGATGGGAAGATTCTACCGTCATGTGCTGATTGAAGGAGGCTTCCCGCATCATGGAGCGGTTGCATTCGGCCATTATGGAAAAGCATTGTATGAAGTATTCAAATATATCGGAGTTCCGGTTGATGAAATTGGCTATAACCAGCCGGCGGGCGTAAGATATCCAACAGAGAATCCGTGGGGCTAATTTAGCGAAGAAAGAAAAAGGGGGACGCGAATAGCGTCCCCTGTTTTTAGGAGGGAAGATATGTTATATATAGGAGTAGATTTAGGCACATCGGCAGTAAAATTGCTTTTGATGGATGAGACCGGTGATATCAAAAAGATCGTGTCCAGAGAATATCCGCTGTTTTTTCCACATCCGGGCTGGTCTGAGCAGAAACCGGAGGATTGGTTTACGCAGTCTGTGGAGGGAATCCAAGAGCTGACTGCCGGATGTGATAAATCACAGGTGGCAGGCATTAGTTTTGGCGGGCAAATGCATGGCCTGGTAGTTCTTGACGGCGCAGATCGTGTGATTCGTCCGGCAATTCTATGGAATGACGGAAGAACCGGGGAAGAGACGGATTATCTGAATCAGGTAATCGGCAAAGAAAAGTTGTCTGAATATACTGCTAATATTGCATTTGCCGGGTTTACGGCGCCGAAGATTTTATGGATGAAGAAAAATGAACCTGAGAACTTTGCTAAAATTGTAAAGATTATGCTGCCGAAGGACTATTTGGCATACAGGCTTTCCGGGTCTTTTTGCACAGATGTATCTGATGCATCGGGTATGCTTCTGATGGATGTGAAGAATCGATGCTGGTCTAAAGAGATGCTGGATATCTGTGGTATTACAGAGGATATGCTTCCGAAGCTTTATGAGAGCTACGAAGTGGTAGGAACGCTGAAAGAAGATATAGCAAAAGAACTGGGATTGCCTGCAACGGTGAAAATTATTGCAGGGGCAGGAGATAATGCTGCAGCGGCTGTGGGAACCGGTACGGTAGGTGATGGAATGTGCAACATATCTTTGGGAACATCGGGAACCATTTTTATTTCCAGTAAAGATTTTGGCGTAGATGAAAATAACGCGCTTCACTCTTTTGCTCATGCAGATGGTAATTATCATCTGATGGGATGCATGTTAAGCGCGGCGTCCTGCAATAAATGGTGGAACGAAGAAATCTTAAAGACAAAGGATTTTGCTGCGGAACAGGCAGGCATTACAAAACTTGGGGAGAATAACGTATTTTATCTCCCGTATCTGATGGGAGAGCGCTCTCCGCATAATGATCCGAAGGTAAGAGCAATGTTTATGGGAATGTCGATGGATACTACCAGAGCGGATATGACGCAGGCGGTGTTGGAAGGCGTTACATTTGGTTTGCGGGATTCCCTGGAGGTTGCAAGAGGACTTGGTATTAACATTGAACGTACAAGAATCTGCGGCGGCGGTGCGAAAAGTCCTCTGTGGAAAAAAATGGTTGCAAATATTATGAATTTGAAAGTAGATGTAATCGAGAGTGAGGAAGGACCGGCGCTTGGCGGCGCTATGCTGGCGGCGGTGGGCTGCGGAGAGTATCCGGATGTGGAGACGGCTGCGGCTAAGATTGTTAAAGTGATTGATACGGTGGAGCCGGAACCGGGACTGGTGGCAAAATATGAAGAAAGATACCAGAAATTCAAGAGAATCTATCCGACAGTAAAAGACCTGTATCAAGGATAGAGCAAAAACAGGTCATGATAAAAAGAAGGAAAAGAAAGTTATGATATATAATAATGTGTTAGAAGCAATCGGAAATACACCTATGATACGCTTGAATCGGATGGTCGGGGAAGATTCGGCAGATATCCTTGTAAAATTTGAAGGAGTAAATGTGGGTGGATCCATTAAGACCCGCACGGCTTACAATATGATTTGCAAAGCAGAAGAAAAGGGGATCCTTCATTCAGATTCTGTCATTGTAGAACCAACCAGCGGGAATCAGGGAATCGGGCTTGCACTGGTCGGAGCAGTGAAAGGGTATGAGACGGTGATTATTATGCCGGATTCTGTAAGTATGGAGAGAAGGCTTCTTGTTGAACATTACGGAGCCAGGGTTATCCTGATTCATGATGCAGGAAATATAGGCGATTGTATTGATGAATGCGTGGAGCTTGCGAATCGTATGGCTGCAGAGAATCCCAAGGTATTTGTACCGCAGCAGTTTGAAAATGAAGCAAACCCGATGATACACCGTCAGCAGACCGGAATCGAGATTTTAGAGCAGGTGGCGGGACCGATACATGGGTTCTGCTCCGGTATCGGCACAGGTGGTACAATAACGGGCATCGGAGAAGCTTTAAAGGCAGCGAATCCGGACATTACAATTTGGGCAGTTGAGCCTGAAAATGCAGCGGTTCTTGCCGGAGGAGCGGTAGGTACCCATATCCAGATGGGGATTGGGGATGGAATTATACCTAAAGTGCTAAATCAGAATATTTATGAGGATATTGTAATTATTACAGATGAAGAAGCATTACAGACGGCCAAGGATCTTACCAGGAAAGAAGGGCTGATGTGCGGTATTTCCAGCGGCACGAATGTTGCCGCTGCGTTGAGGCTGGCGAAGAAACTTGGAAAGGGGAAAACGGTCGTAACACTTCTTCCTGACACTGCAGAGAGATATTTTTCTACGCCATTGTTTGAATAGATGAGAGAATACGGAGGAGAGCATATTGGAAATCAGGATTTTGGTGGAGTTTCTGACACTGGCAAGAGAGAAAAATATTACCAAAGCAGCTAATATTCTACATATAACACAGTCGGCTTTATCCAGACGATTAATTAGTCTGGAAGAAGAGCTGGGAGTCAAATTGTTTGACAGGTCTGGACGTGGTATTGTCCTTACGGAGGAAGGGAAGCTATTGGAAAGCCATGCAAAGAAGATCGTAGCGCTTTGTAAAGATATGCAGGAAATGTTTGGGGAAAAGGGAACACTATCAGGAGAAATTGCTATTGGCTGTGCGGAAACAAGATCCATGCTTTTCCTGTCAAGACAGATGAAAGAATACCAAAAAAGATATCCAAATGTTACATTTAGAATTTACACTGCAACTGCAGATGATGTCAAAGATAAATTGGAAAAAGGTACATTACATTTTGGTTTAGTGAAAGAACCTGCAGAAATGGGAAATTATGAATATTTGCGGGTTCCGGGAGAAGACCGGTGGGGCATCTTTACAAGAAACGACTCTTCTTTGGCAAAAAAGGAGGTTATCCATCCAAGAGATTTGATTGGAGAACCATTACTTCTTCCGGTGCGGATGGGAATGAAAAGCGAATTAGAAAGTTGGTTTGGTGAATACGCACAGAGTATGGAAGTGGCCGCATTGGGAAATACATTTCTTAATGCGGTACCCATGGTGAAAGAAGGTCTTGGGACGGCGATATGTTATGATTTTGATATATCTGTTGAAGGTATGCGTTTCATACCGCTTTCCCCTCCGGTGACGAACGGTACTGTTCTTATATGGAAAAAAGAACAGAATTATCTACGGCTGACGGCTCAATTTATTAAACAATGCAGAGAATAAGAAAAGATGAACCGGTTCTGGAAAACCCAGAGCCGGTTTTTTTGTAGAAATTATAAAAAAGATGCAATTTTTGCATTTCCAGGCATGTAATAAAAGCATTGGATATTTGCCAAAATCTTATAGTAAAATAATGCATAAAAGGAAGAAAAAAGAATAAAAAATGATGAAAAGAAAGGAGATTTATGATGTCAGTAAAAACAGGAAAAAAGAAAATAATATCTTTGTTTCTTGCCATATCTATGATTTGTTCCATGATGAGCAGTATCATAGTGCAGGCTGACGAAAGCGATGCCATGGAAGGTCTTCAGGTATGGTACAAGTTTGATGAAACAAGTGGTACTGTTGCAAAAGATTCTTCCGGGAACAATCGCGATGCGAATGTCATGGGCGGTGGAGAATGGATAACAACTGCTGATAAAGAAGGCGTCGCACTGGAACTTGATAACACGAAAACGAATGGAAAGTATGTGGATATTCCGGTTTCTGTAATGGAGAATGTTACGGGGGATTTCACAATCAGCACATGGATTAAGGTAGAAGATTGTCCCACATGGGGCAGGATTCTGGATTATGGAACATCTGCATCCAATGTTATGCTCTGGACGGCTAACAGCTATTATTTTAAAATGGATAATGATGACAACAAGTCACTGGAGCCGCCGAGAAACGGAACGCTTCCTCAATTCAGGCAAGGCTGTCCATTGAGCTTCCTCTGGCCGGAAAGTTATAGTACTCCGAGATGGCAGCATGTTACCATTACCCGGGAAGGTAATACCTCAACCCTTTGGATAAACGGCATCAGATGGGATACAAATGATTATGAAACGGTAAATCCGCGGACAGGAGAGGACTATAAGTTTTATATAGGAAAATCCAATTGGGCAGCCGATCCTTACGCAAGTATGGCTATCCGGGATTTCCGGGTTTATAACCGTTCCCTTTCCATAAATGAAATCAACAATGTCATGGCTGAAGGCGAATGGGCGGATGAGATTCAGGTTCATTATGCAATGGAAAGTGTTGCACTTGGTGAACTTTCGGCCGTTAAAGAGAACCTTTATCTGCCGACTACCGTGAATGACAGAGTAAAGGTTGAATGGTCTTCGGATAGTGCAGCTCTTGAGGCGAGTGAAAATATCGGTGTTGTCAATCGTCCGGAAGCAGGAGACGAGGCTGTGACAGCTACGCTGACCGGTAAATTCTCTTATGGAGACTATTCAGAAAGTATGGATTATCAGGTAACGATTCTTCCGAAAGAGGAAACGGATACAGAGTATACCATGACCGTTGATACCCAAAATCCCCTTCATGAGATGAGTCCAACCATGTACGGACTGTTCTTTGAAGACCTTAGTCTGGCAGGCGACGGCGGTCTGTATGCGGAGCTTCTTAGAAATACTTGTTTTCATGATGATGAAAATACCATTCCTTATTGGAACCTTTATACCTCTGATGGCGCAGAAGGCAGTATGAGTCTTGATAAGGAAAATAATTTAAATGACGTACAATTCCAGCATCTTAAGCTTGATATTACAACATTGCCGGATAATGGTTACGTTGGGATACGAAATGAAGGCTACAACGGAATGAAATTAGAAGAAGGAAGCGAGTATGAGCTTACTTTCTTTGCCCGCACAGATGATTTTAACGGTTCTATTTCCGCAAAATTCCTCAGTGTAACAGGAGAAACTATATCGGAGGCTGTTAAGGTAGATTCCATTACATCTGAGTGGAAACAGTATACGCTTACACTTACGCCGGATGAATATGCGGCACAGGGACAGCTTGTGATTTATTGTGAAGGCGGTACGGGTTCCGTACATTTTGATGTAGTATCCTTGTTCCCTGAGGATACATACAAAGGACATGGGCTCAGAAAAGATATGGTGGAATACCTTGAAGCATTGAATCCAACATTTCTTCGTTTCCCCGGCGGATGTTACGTTGAGGGAGATACGATGGCAGATGCTTTCCGGTGGAAAAATACTCTTTATGGTAAGGAAAACAGAGCCGGACATGCCAGCCTGTGGAACTATCGTGTAACCGACGGCCTGGGATATTATGAATTTCTTGAGCTCTGCGATGATCTGGATATAGAGCCGATGTATGTGTGCGGCGTAGGCATTGCGCACAGAGACAGTGAGGATTGGCAGTATTGGATTCAGGATGTTCTGGATGCGATTGAATTTGCAAATGGGGATGTCACAACAAAATGGGGAGCGGTTCGTGCCGAAATGGGTCATCCGGAACCGTTTAATATGAAGTATGTTGAAATTGGTAATGAAGCTTTTTATCAGCCGGCTCTTTACGAACCTCGGTATCAGGACTTTTACGATGCCATTAAAGAAAAATATCCGGATATGAATATTATTGCCGACTACGATGTTGCAGGTAAGACTATTGATATGGTTGATGAGCATTACTACGACAGACCGCAATTCTTCATGGATAATGCTTATAAGTATGATGGTTATGACCGGGATGGATACAAGGTTTACGCAGGAGAATATGCAGTAAATGCCTATCATGGACTTCAGAATCTGGAGGCAGCTCTGGGTGAGGCGGCATTTATGACGGGCATGGAGCGTAACAGTGATGTCGTTACAATGACCTCTTATTCGGAGTTATTTGTAAACCTTAATCATCAGAACTGGAATGCAACCGCTGCATTCTTTGACAGTTCTAGAATTTATGGTTCTCCGTCTTATTATGCACAGTTGGTGTTTGGAGAACGCTTAGGCGATGTGGTGCTTCCTACCGGATTTACGGCAAGTGATGGAGCGTTCTCAACGGATATTTCCGGTGGAGTTGGCCTTGGAACATGGAATACAAACGCAACATACAGCGACATTAAGGTTACATCGAATGAAGATGGAAGCGTATTGTTTGACGGGAATGAGGCAGACGACAGTGCATGGACGAAGGGAACAGGTTCCTGGTCTGTTTCTAACGGCGCAGTCAATCAGACAGCAATTGCCGCTGACTGCAGGATCTGGCTCGACGGAAAAGATTGGAAAAATTACACCTATGAAGTAACGGCAAGAAAGAACAGTGGTAATGAAGGTTTCCTTCTTATTGTAGGTGAAAAGGATTCCGATAATTTCTATTACATTAATCTTGGCGGATGGAATAATACCCAGAGCGCAATTGAGAGAACAAGCAAAGGTTCTAAGAGTGCAGTTACTGCATATGTTCCGGGTGCTTTTGAGGCAAACCGTGATTATAAGATTCAGGTAGTTGTGGATAAGAACAATGTGAAAGTATCTGTTGATGGAGAAGTTTTGTTTGATTATACCAATCATGGCTCTTCTGACTGCCCATTGTATTATGTTTCTCAAAGAGACAATACAACGGGGGATGTTATTTTGAAGGTGGTTAATACCGCAGACAGCGATTACAATACAAACATTAAGCTTGAAGGTATCGGTACAACTGCTTCAAAAGGAGAAGCGACTATTCTGACTTCCCAGAGCAAATATGATGAGAATTCCTTCGAGAATCCGACAAATGTTGCGCCTGTTACGATTCCTGTAACCAATGTAAGTAATGACTTTAACTATACGTTTATGAGAAATTCTATTACGGTTCTTGTTATACCGGCAGAAGATGCAGAAACAACTCTGGAGTCTATCTCCGTTATGGCTCCGGCAAAGACCGAATATACAGCCGGAGAAGAGCTTGACCTTGCAGGAATGAAGGTAACGGCTAACTATAGTGATGGTACAACAAAGGACATTGCGGCAGCAGACTGCGAAGTAAGTGGCTATGACAAGACTAAGACCGGTGAACAGACGGTAACGGTAACGTATGAAGGAAAGACAGCAACCTTCAAGGTAACTGTAAAAGAAGCGGCGAAACCGGATGAAACGGATAAGACAGCACTGGAAGCAGCGATTAAGGCAGCAGTACCGGATACAGAGAAAGCTAAGTATACGGAAGAAAGCTGGACAGTTTACGAAAAAGCGTTGAATCAGGCAAAAGAAGTATTGGCAGACGAAGATGCAGCACAGGAAGAAATTGATGATGCGGCTGAAGCGCTTGACAAAGCAGTAAAAGCGCTGAAAGAAAAAGAACTACCATATGTAGACGTGGCAGAAAGTGACTGGTTCTACGATGGAGCGTACTACAACTACTTTGCAGGAACCATGACGGGTACAGATCCTACGCATTTCTCGCCATATGAAGTTCTGCCGCGTGCGCAGTTTGCAACCATTCTTTACAGAATGAACGGTAAGCCGGATGTGACATATCAGGCGAAGTTCCCGGATGTGCCGGCCGGACAGTTCTATTCAGAAGCAGTCATCTGGGCGGCCGAGGCAAAGATTGTTACCGGTTATACAGATTCCGGTTACTTTGGGACGAATGATCCGATTACCCGGGAGCAGATTGTAACGATGATGTACCGTTACGCGAACTACATGAAATATGAATCCAAAGAACCGGCAGATATCAGTAAATTTACAGATGCCGGAAAGGTAACGGAATTTGCGGAAGAGGCAATGAAATGGGCAGTAGGAAACGAAATCGGTAGTGTCAAGTAATCTATGAAAAAACTGAGTTAAAAAAATAGGCTCAGATGAACCTTGAAAATTGCAGATATGTTAGTGATTGGCAGT